>NZ_JACAOX010000008.1:0-151804 GCF_013386015.1 Pseudomonas sp. B6001 | reverse complement strand
GGAACCGGGCCGGAGTGCGGGCATGCCGAGCCTAGGCGAGGCACCGAGTGGTGGGGCAAAGACTTTTTGGTTACTTTTGGGGCGTTTGCCAAAAGTGACCCGCTGTAAGAGCGGAACCATAGGTGGCCGTTACCGCAGCAACGGATATGTACTCAATCAATCAATCAAACCACTCCCCCCGCTCAAGAAACGTATTCCGAATCATCTCCACCACCCACCCCACCTCCAGCGGATGCCGCACATCAGCACTCACCCCCATCCAGACCTGCCGCTGCATCCCCTCCAGAAACACCCCATCCAACGCCGTCAACCCACGATCAAAACAACTCATATACCGCGGCAACAACCCAATACACGCACTGCACCGAATCATCTCCAGCATCAGCGGATACGCTTCCACCCGCACCACCCCCGCCAGCCGCTGCTCCACCAGGCTATTCCACGGCCGCAGCGCCTCCACCTGCCGGTCCGGCTGCCACTGCACCAACATATAATCCGCAAGGTCTTCAATGCTGTCCGGCCGCACCGCCAACCGCGAATACCGCTTGGCAATATGCGGCGAATAATCCAACCGCGCCAACACCTCTGGCGCCCCAATGGCAAAACTCGGCCCCGCCCCCGGCGAATCCATCCCCGACAACCACACCACCACATCCGCATCCAGCGCCTGCAACCCCAACTCGCTGTCGATGGAAATGATCTCCAGCCGCACACTCGCATTGCGCCGCAACAGCGCAATCAGGTCCCGCCCCAGAATGTCATGCAGGATCGACTCGGCAACCGCCAGCCGAATCAACGGTTGCTCCAGCACCGGCAAGCGTCGCTCATGCGCCAGGGCAATCAACTGCGCCTGCAACTGCTGCCCTTCACGACTCAGGGCCAGGACATTGCCCTGATAGCTGAACAGCGAACGCCGCAGTTGCTCTTCCAGCTGCGCCAGGCGCTTGCGCAACTGCGTGGCCTTGATGTTGAGGCTACGAGCCGCCTGCATGAAACACCCACAGCGGGCGCTGATCAGGAAATACTGCGCCACCTCGGGCTCGATGGCGGCCGCCAGGGCCAGCCAGGCCTCGCGGGATTCGGTCGACGCACGATAAGGCGCGACGCCGTGGGGTACAGCCGGTTCAACAAATACCATGGGAGACTCCCTGTCTTGTGGGTACTGTGCATCCAATGCGGTGATACGGTTTTACTCCAGCACCTTGTTCAGCTCGGCGCCGTCGATACTCAAGGTCGCGGTATTGAGCATGCCTTCCAGGTAGGCCTTGGCAATTTGCTCCTGGCGTTGCGCACGCAAGGCCTCGGTCAAGCGGCCACGCAGTTCATCCAGCGTGGCGGTGCGCGCCGGTTGTTGCCCAGTGAGTTTGAGCACGTGAAAACCCGCCGCACTCTGCACCGGCTCCGACACCCCGCCCGTCTTGAGCCGCGCCACCACACCGCGCATTTCAGGCACCAATTGCTGCAATGGCTGCATCCCGGAATCGCCACCGCGCCGGGCGCTGTCGGGGTCCTGGGAATACTGGCTGGCCAGGGCGGAAAATTCGCCTGGCGAGGCCTGCGCCTTGCGGCTCAACTCCTGGGCCTGGCGGCGCACATTGTCGACGGTTTGCGGGTCGCTCACGGCCAGGAAAATCTGGCTGACCTGGTACAACGGCGGCGTTACCCATTGTGCCTTGCCGCTGTCATAGGCTTGCTGCAATTCAGCGGCGCTGGGGTAATCCGTCGGCACCTGGCTGACCGACAACATGTAGTCGCGAAACACGATCTGCTCGGTGGCGGCGCGGGTCTGTTGCTCCACCTCCGGGCGCTGCCGCCAGCCCTGGGCATCGGCCTGTTCAAGCACGGCCTTTTGCGCCAGGCGCGAACGCAGCCAGGTTTCCAGGGCGCCACGGTTGCCACGCAACTGCTCGCGGGTTTCCACCGGCAAGGCGGCCAACACCGACTTGAGTTCGGCGAGGTCGATCTGCTGGTTGCCCAGGCGTGCCATCGCCGGGCCGCCCTTCACGGCCAGCGGTGCAGGCTGCTGGGCTGCGACCGGGTCACTGCCCGGCCGCAGGCTCAACCCCACCGCGACCGCCAGCACCACCAGGGCGCCAGCGCCGACCACCAGGGTTGGTTTCTTCACAGGGCAGGCGCCTCTTCACGGGCATTGACGGCAGGCGCGGCGTCGGCCTGGGCTTGAAGCTGGGCGGCTTGCTGGCTGTATTCACGCAGGTAGACGATGAATTCCTGCAGCAGGCGGTCCCACAATTCCAGCTGATTGCGCAAGTACGGCGCACCCACGCCGGCGGCCACCACGTCCATCTCCATCAGCAGGAACTCACCCTGCAACGACAACCGCGCAAAACGTCGGGAAGCGTTCCAGACCTGGGCCAGCCCCTCGGGCAATTCGCCCTGCACCCGCAGCGCGCAGCTGTAGGTGAAGTCCACGTAGCTGCCCTGCTCTGCCGCCGGGTTGCCGAAACGCACGGCGAAGCCAATGCCCTGGCTTGCGCTGAGCAATTGCACGATGCCGTTCTGCTCGGTCTGGTTGACCCGGTAGCCGGCTTCCTGCAGCAGCTCGGTCAAGGCTTGCGGGGTCACGCTGGTGATCAGTTGTACGTCGCTCATAGGGGTATCTTCCTTGTCGATCAATGATTAGTGACGGTCTGTGGAGCATCGAACCGATTAAGGTAAAGGACGTCACCAAAACCCTGGGCGAGTTCCTCGAACTTGACCCGGGTGCTGCTGGCGAACGGTTGGCGGATGCTCATCACGTCGGCCACGTCGATTTTTTCGTAGGCCGTCAGCAACTGCTGGGCCACGTCGTACATCTGTTGATTCTTGACTGAACATTGCTGCACTTGTGTGTCACGTTCCGTGAGTTGCGCCTGCAAACGTGCGCGCTCGGTTTCTTTGCCCCGGGCGATTACCAGCAAGTCTTCATAGGCTTTCTTGAACTTGCCCACCTGCTCATTGCTAGCGGCCACCTGGGCCTGGGCCTGGCTGTGCAGACTCTGTTGCTGGCCCACCAGTTGCTCGGCCACGCCACGGGTCTTTTCCAGTTCGGCGGTCAGTTGCTTGACCTGCGCCTGGGCCTGCTTGGCCTGGGTTTCGGCGGCGATGCGTGCGGCACTGGCCTGGGCCTGCTCGCTTTGCAGCGCCTGCAACTGCTGGGTGGTGCTGCGCAGCTGAGTGCGCAGGCGCTCCTCCATACCCTCAGCCGAAGCGCCGGTGGTAACGAGCAGTAGAAGCAGGCCGCAAATTCGCGTGTTCATGAGCTTTCTCCGGCGCATCAGAAGCGCGTGTTGAGTTCCAGTTGCATGACATCCACTTCAAACGGCGCGCCATACACTTCGGAGGCGCTGAGCCAACGGGCACTGGCGTAGATGTTCTTGTCGAGGCCGTAGTTGGCGCCGATGAAATAGCCCTTGGCGTTGGTGCCGCCGAGGTGGAACGAGGAGTCGTTGAAGCCGTCCGGCAAGGCATCCGGCTGGATGTATTTGTAGCCGGCCAGCACGTTCCAATCGCCCTTCTTGCGCATCTCCAGCGCACTGCCGAGGGTGAACTGCACCAGCAGCGCATTGCCGCCACTTTCAAACTGGCCGTCGCGGTTGAGGTTGTTGACGATCTGGCCTTCGCTGCGCTTGAGCATCTCGCCCTTGTCGTAGGCCAGGTTGTGGATGAAGTTGGTCTGGCTGCGCAGCTTGAGGTCTTCCGGCAGCTCGCTGTCCCAGGCCAGGTTGAGGTCCAGCACGTTGAACTTGGACGCCAGGCCGACGAATTGCGGTTGCGGGGTCAGGCCAGGCGTTGCCGGGTTGGGGGTGATGTCTCGCAGCAGGAACACGCTGTTGCCCTTCTGCATGAAGGCCAGGCGCGTGCCATCGGTATCGCACGCCGGCTGGCCGGCCCACGGCGAGCAAGGGCTGGAGCGTTCGCCCTGGATATCGCCGAAGTGGTAGTAGGCCATCGAGCCCTTCAGGCTGTTGCTGCGGTTGATCTTCCAGTCGGCGCCGATCTGCCCGCCGAACAGCCATTTGTTTTCGCTCTCGTCCTTGTCGAAGCCGTTGGTGGTGGCGGTGTCGGGGCTGTATTCCACCGGGAACGCGCCGAGGGTGCCGAACAGGCCCCAGTCGCTGTTGAGCTTGTGGTTGAAGATCGCCGCCACACCGTCGAAGTTGAGGTCGCCGGAATACATCATGTCGGTGGAATAGAACGGGTTGGCAAAACGTCCGGCGGTCAGGGTCATGTAGTCGGTGGTCTTCCAGGTGAGGTAGCCCTGGTCGAGCCAGATGTCTTTCTTGCCGAAGCCGCCGCCCAGGGTCTGGGTGGTGGACACCGGGTTGTTGTCGTTGCCGGTGCCGAGGCGGATGCCGGCGGTCCATTCCGGCGAGATCACGGCTTTCATGCCCAGGCGGGCGCGCAGGCGGAACAGGTTCTCGCGGTCTTCGCGGGTGTTGAGCAGCGGCGGCAATTTGGTGTTGGTGTTCTTGTTCACGTCGTAGGGGCCGCTGTCGTTGAGCTTGGCGTAATCGACGATTTCATTGCTGTTGTTGCCCGAGAAATAGCGCGACTCATCCCGCAGGCGAATATCGCCGTCGAAGCTGATGCGCGAGACCCACTCCGGAAAGGTGTTGGGCTGGGCCCAGTTTTCCTGCTTGGCGGTGGCCATGACCTCGGCCTTGACCTGGTCGCGAATCTGGTCGCGCACCGCGGCCGGCACGTACTGCACCCGCACATCGCCGGGGGCCGCAGTTGGACCTGCCGCTACTGCCGTGGCGGTGCTGGCCTGACGTGCCTGCCGGGCTTCCTTTTCAGCCTGGGCGATCAGCCCGTCGGCCTGTTCCTGCTTGAGCACACCTTGCTGCACCAGCAGGCGGATCAGGTTGATCGTGGCGTTTTCCGAAGGCGCGGCGGTGGCGGCCGTCGCCTGGCCGACCAGGGTCGCGATGACCATGCCGACCGCCAGGGTCAATCGATTCACGTGGGAAATCATCAGCACACAACTCCTGTAGAAAACTGCAAAAAAGGGTTCGATCAATCCGGGCGCCGGCCCTTGAGGGACAGGCGTACCGGCAGGGTCATTGAGGCGGGTGTGCGTTCCTTCAGCCGCGGTGTGGCACGCAACGCGGCCAGCACCTGGGCGTCGGTGTCGGCGTCGCCGCTGGACTTGGCGAGCTCCACGCGCGTCACCTCGCCGTCTGCGCTCAGCCACAGGTCGGCCTGCACCGTGTAGGCCTTCTTGCGCAGCTCCGGGTCTTCCCGCAGCAGGCGCTGGAACACCCCGGCCAGGTACTGCTTGAACGTCCCGGTACCGAGCCCGCCACCACCGGAACCGGCCATGCCGCCGCCCTTGCCGGCACCGATGTTGAAACCGTCGGTACCGGACTGCGCGTCGCCGTCGATCTGCATCGGGTTGGCCAGGTCGTCCGCCGGTGAAGGCGGTGCTTCCTCCTCGGGCTTGACCTCGTCCGGGGTCGGCGTGGGCTCCGGCTCGGGGACTTTCTCCTGCACCTCGGGCTCCGGTTCCTTGGGTTTTTCCGGCGGCGGTGGTGGCGGTGGCGGCAACGGAATAATCGTCGGCACCTTGGGCGCTTCACGGCGCACGCCACTCATGTCATTGGCCCACTGCCAGAGAAACCAGGCAGCCACGGCGCCCAGCAGCAGGCCAATGCCCCACTTCAGCGGGCGCAATGGCGGCTTGTTCTTGAGGGGCGTCGGCGCGATCGGCATCTGTGCGGTCATGACTCAGCCCTGGCTCGGTTTGCCGGTGACCAGCCCGACCTGGGACAGCTCCAGGCGACGCAGCAGGTCGAGCACTTCGATGACCTTCTGGTACTGCACCATGGCGTCGCCGCGCACGATCACCGGGAAGTCCGGGTTCAGCGCTTTCTCGATGCGCAGGCGTTCTTCCAGCTCCGGCAAGGTCACCGGATAAGCGTCGAGAAACACCTGGCCGCCATCGTTCACCGAGATGGCCTTGGTCTTGGCCTCGGACAGCGATACCGAAGCACTGGCCTTGGGCAGGTGGATCTGGATCCCCGAGACCTGGGCGGTGGCGGTGAGGATAAACATCACCAACACCACCATCAGCACGTCCACCAGGGGCGTGATGTTGATGCTGTCGACGGGGGCGTCATCGTCATCGTCGTGGGAGGCATTCACGGAAGCCATGCTGATTCTCCTCAGGCCGGGACGTGGGCGTGGTGGTCGCGACGGTGCGCCGCTTCACTGTGCTGGCTCTCGCCGTGCATCTCCGCCAGGCGGGTGATGAACTCGTCGACGAACACGCGCATGTCGGCGCTGACTTCCTTGTTGCGGGTAATCAGGCGGTTGTAGCCAAACAGCGCGGGGATCGCGACAAACAGGCCCATGGCCGTGGCCAGCAAGGCCGCCGCCATACCCGGGGCGATGGCGTTGATGTTCACGTCGCCGGCCATCGCCGTGCCGAGGAACACCACCATGATCCCCAGCACGGTGCCGAGCAGGCCGATATACGGGCCACCGGCAATCGCGTTGGAGAGGGTCGACAGCTTGGCGCCGAGCTGCTGGTTTTCCCGGGTGCGCACGCCGTCCATGGAGCAGCGGATGGCTTCGATGGTGGCTGCCGAGACCGACGAGGTGTCGGCGCCCTGGGCGCGGCGAGTGCGGATTTCCTTGACCGCGACCCGGTACAGTCGCCACAGCGAGGAATGGGTCAGGCGCTCGGCCAGCAACGCGTCGTCGTAGTACATCTCCAGGCGCGTACCGATCTGTGCGAATTGCTCGCGGAAGATATCGTTGGCAGCACTCACGCGACTGACCTGGCGGTTCTTGCGGAGCATGATGAACCACGACTGGAACATCATCCCCACCAGCACCAGGATGATCACCCAGGCATCCACCGGCACCGCCTTGAGCAGGAACCCCAGGCTGCCGAAGCCGAAGCCCGACTGTTCTTCATCCACGCCATAGGCCACCAGTTTCGACTCGGCGCCCTGGGCCGTGGCATCGGCCAGCAACAGGGCTGCCGGGCGCGCGACCTTGGACAAGCGCAGTTCGTCCATGGCCCCGGTAAACGGCAGGTGCCCGCCGGCGGCTTCCGGCAAATCGGCACCGATGGCCAGTTGCGAATTGAACGCCGGCATCGCCACTGCGAGGGTCGCGGTCTCACGGCCGTTGACGTACAGCGAGACCTTGTCGCCCTCGGCGGTGAACGCCAGGTGCTGCCATTGGCCGGGGTTCAGCGGCTGGGTCGAGACAGCGCGCTGGCCGTCGATTTCAATAAACGGCATCCCCTGGTTCAAGCCCAGCAACAGGCTGTGGGCGCCCTCGCGACGGGCCACCACCACTTGCTCGCCGCTGGCCTGGTCGACCCGCAACCAGGCGCTGAAAGTGAAGGCGCCGCCCGCTGCGTGTTGCAGCGACGGGCTGGCTGGCAGCAGCAACGGCTGGCCACTGAACTGCAAGGCCCGGCCGATCACGCCGTCGATGCTCGCACCGGTAGCGTTCACGGCAGTGTTGCCGTAGGCCGTGGTGTCCCGGGGCGGCGTGCCGTTGGCGCCGTCGAAGTGGTAGAGCGCGGTGTAGTTCGGGTCGAAGGTCAACTGGCCGTTGGCGGTGGCCGGCGCCTTCTGGTTGCCGTAGTACATCCACAGGTCCTGGCGCTGGCCGCCTTCGACCTTGGGCACATCGACCCAGATCAGCGCCATGCCCATCAGCGGGTCGAAGCTTTCGATCTGGTGGTTGAACACGGTCTTGTCATCGGCGCTGACAAAGCGCAGGTCGGCGCCGTCGTCCTTGACCCCGTCAAAGGTGAAGTTGCCGGTGTGCAGGCGCACCAGCAACGCAGTGCGGCCCAGGGCCTGGCTGATGGCTGCGCCCTGGGAGGTGGTGTCCACCGTGATCTGTTTACGGTAGTGCCAATCGTCCTGCCACCAGGCATGGGCGGTGGCCGGGAGCGCGAAGCCCAGGCAGATCAACAGGCTCAGAAATAGGCGTTGCATGTCAGGAGTCTCCGAAAAAAGGGGTCAGAAAGTCGCCTGCACACTGAAGTGCAGTCGCGAGTCCTGTTTCTGGGTATTTGGGCCTTCAAGCAGCGGGTAGCCCCAATCCAGGCTGCCGGACAACCACTTGCTCAAACTGGCGCGGGTGCCGAGGCCGACACTGGCCAGGCTGTATTCGTCTTCCTGCTCGGGCAGCGGGTCATGCAGGCGCAGGCGTGCGCCTTCGGCAAACGCATAGAAGCGCCACTCCTGCACGTAGCTGCCGAGGAACTTGGCCAGGGACGGCGTGCGCAGCTCCTGGGACAACAGGTAGCCTTCGTCGCCGGTGCGCTCGGCGGCGAGATACCCGCGTACCGACGTAGCGCCGCCAGCGGAATATTGCTCGTTGGACACCAGCGGCCCCGAGGCCAGCTGGAAGCCGGCCTTGGACGCCGACTGCCAGTCGTTGCCGAAGGTGTAGGTGTAATTCAGGTCACCCTTGAGCACCGCAAAACTCGGGCTGGCCTTGTCACGCTTGTACTGGAACTCCTCGGCGTCGCTGCCGTAGCCGAAGAACGCGCGGGTACCCACCACCAGGCTCAAGCCCAGCCCCAATTGCGACTGCTCGGTGTAGCGGTAGCCGTTGTAGCCGAAGGTCAGCGGTGCGTACTTCAGCGGGATATCGTCCGTGCTGCCGCCAAACTTCATCTGCTCCTTGAAGTCCTTGAAGTCGACCCCGGCAGAGAACGAATTGGCCCAATTGCCACTGGCCGGCAGGCTGTAGATCGCCGACACGCCGTAGGAATGGCCCTTGCCCAACACGTTGCTGCCGCCGATGGTGGCGATGTTGCTGTCGGACTGATAACCGGAGAACTGCAGGCTCCAGCGATCAGTCAGCGGCGCGGTGTAGGAGCCCGACCAGACCTTGGCGTTGTCGCTATCCTGGGGCGCGGTGAAGTAGGTCAGGGAAATGCTGTGGCCCAGTTGCCAGAGGTTGTCGTAACCCAGGGTCGCGACGCTGCGCAGCTCCTTGGTGTCGGCGCTGTAGTCATTGTTCAGGCCGAGGCTGGCGTGCCAGGGGTTCTGGTCTTCCACCTGCAGGTCGACGTCCATGGTGCCGGGGCGCTGGCCTTCGCGGACCAGCGGCGTGACCTGCCGCCCGGCGCTGCGATTAAGGCCGGCGAGTTGGGTTTGCACGCTGGTGAAATCCGGAACCGCGCCCTCCTTCAAGCCGGGTACTTCGTCGCGGATTTCCACCGGCGAATAGTGCTTGGCGCCTACCACGCGGACGCGCCCGACCTTGGTTTCGCTGACCTGCAGGTAGACGATTCCGTCATCGACCTTCTGCTCCGGCAGTTCGACGAACACCGACTGATAGCCGCGTGCCTGATAGATCTTCTGCAAGGCATCCCGGGCGCCTTCGATGTCGGCGAGGGTCTTTTGCGGGCCGAGAAACGGGTACACCGCCTCTTCGATCGCACGAGCGTCGAGCACGGTGTTGCCGCGCACGAAGTACTCGTTGACGTCCACCAGCCGTGCCGGAGGCTCGGGCTGGGTGCCCTGCTCTTCGGCCTGTAGCGGTTGCGCCAATGCACCCAGCGTCAGCCAGCACAGCGCCAGCGTTGATTTGAACAGATGCTCCACACCGCCCCCTGGTTTACTCAAGATGATTGCCGTCGCCGTTTGCCCGGCGTTTGGCCTGTTCAATTGCTGGATATCGAGGTGTTGCCGTGCCGGGCGAGCCAGGTGTGCAGCAGGGCGAAGTTCAGGGAGAACTCCGGCATGTGCAGCAAGGCGCCACAGAACACTTCACCGATGATTTTCTGGATCAACTGCACCGCCTGCGGGTTGTTCAGGAACGTGGCGATGTCGCGTTGCAGGAGGTTGATGCCCCAGACTTTCTGGTTCAGGTCGAGGCCGACGAACCAGCGGAACAGCAGGTTGTAGTTGAGTTGTTCGTGCAGTTGCTGTTCGTTGGGGACTGAGTACAGGAGTTGCAGCAGCAGGATCTGCAAGACGGTCTGGGGGGCGATCTGGGTGCCGGGTTGGGCCTGGAGCAGGTCGCGGTGGAGGTCGAGGATGTCGTCGATCTGCGGGCGCAGCAAGACCAGTGAATGGCCTGCGGGGATGTAGCTGGAGACTTCCTTGAGCGCGCCTTGCCAGTCGTCCTGGGAGACGATCCATACCCACGGTGCGCCATAGCGGTAGACCGAGACCGGTTTTTTGCGTGCGGCTTCGACGATCTTTGACAGGCGCTGGTCGAGCTCCTGCATGCCGACTTTCGAGTAACGTTCCATAGTTCCCATTCGCCCCACTCCTGGCATCCTGCTTGCGGCTCTGACGTCGCCTTTTTTGGCGGTGTTGAGCGCGTTACATAGCCAAGACGGGGGTCGCTGGGGACTACCGAACTTTTGTCATAAAAGCTTCTTTTTTGGGGCGGGGTGAGGTGGGCATATCCGTTGCTGCGGTCAGGGCTGGTATTGGTTCCGCTCTTACAGCGGCTCACTTTTGGAGTGTTGTGAAGCAAAATCAAAAGTTAAAGCGGGCACGGTTCAAATGTGGGAGCTGGCTTGCCTGCGATGGCATCGCCTCGGTGTATCTGAAAAACCGAGTTGCCTGCATCGCAGGCAAGCCAGCTCCCACAGAAAAGCAGAACCACGGAGTGCGGGCATGCCGAGCCTAGGCGAGGCACCGAGTGGTGGGGCAAAGACCTTTTGGTTACTTTTGGCTGGGCCGGCATTCCGGGCGTTTGCCAAAAGTGACCCGCTGTAAGAGCGGAACCATAAGCGGCCGTTACCGAAGAAACGGATATGTACTCAAACCAAAGACCCCGGCAACGGCAGTTCATAAGACTTCTTAACCGTCCGCACCACCAAAGTAGACGAATAAGTACGAATCGGAATATCCCGATAAATCTCTAAAAACCGATAGATATAATCAGTGTACTCAGTAGCATCCCGAAACTTCGCCACCATCACAAAATCAAACTCCCCGGTCAGCAGATAACAGTCCTGAATCTCCGGATGACTCGCCAGGATATGCTGCATCTTGCGGTCGATATCATTGCTGTCCCTATCAAGCTTGATCAGGAAGAACGCCGTAACCTGAATCCCAAGCTTGCGCTCATCCAGCACCGCCACCTTGGCCTTGATGATCCCGACACTCTCCAACCGCCTGATACGCCGGTAACAACTGGTTGAAGACAGCCCGACACTGTCACTCAACAACTCCAGACTCTGACTGCAATCCCTTTGCAATTTCCCCAGAATCTTCAAATCCATGGCATCTGTCATTTTTTCCATATCTTCCTTGAAAAAACTGCAATGAATCCACCGTAAACACCCACCAATTTGCACAAATCCTGCGCGGTGGCGCACTAACATCAATCCAGCTTAGCAGCCCAGCCAAATCAGGCATCGGGGCCGCATGAGAGGGATCTTATGATAGTCGCGAAACCGACATGGGCCACCGATATCCACGGCCTATTCAGCGCCCCCTACTGGATCCCCCAAGAGCAACGCGCCGCCGTCGCCGCCTCCTGGGTGGGCTGCATGAACGCCTACTTCGTATTCCTCGAAGACCCCGCCTCCGTCAAGACCTGGTCCGAAACCATCTACCAGCACCTGGCCTCCCGCAGCATGCCGCTGACCCTCGACCAGCAGCAGTTCTGGCCCATCGACGCGCTGGAAACCTTCAGGCTGTGGGTCAACCAGGGCTGGCGCCTCACTCCCGCCTCACCGTTCGACGAGGCAGAACGCATCCCCCCACCCGACCTGCCTCACCCGGTCAAACGCGTGCGCCAGGACATTCGCGCACTGACACAGGAACAACTGAACCTGTACCGCTCACGCCTCGATGACGTAATGCAGGTGGCCAACGCCGACAGCGGCTCCCCTTGGCAGCGTTACGCCTATATCCACACCAACTGGTGCCTGCATTACCAGGAAGCGTTTGCCCTGTGGCACCGGGCCTATCTGCTGTACCTGGAAGCGCTGATCGACTGCCCCATCCCCTACTGGGACTGGATGGCCGAAGACGCCAGTGTCGACGGCAGCCCCCAGGCCGGCTTGCCCCAGGCGTTTCTCGATGAAACCTACGTGCACCCGCACACCGGCGAGGTTCGCCCTAATCCGTTGCGCTACGCCGCTGCCAAGGACGGTTGTTCGAAGGTCTGTGAAAAAGCCAGGGTACCCGGTGTGGACTGCCGCTTCGTGCAACGCAACCCGCTGTTCTACACCCAGGGCGAGACGCAGCGCGTCGAACGCACCCAGTTGTACGGTATGAGCCGGATTTTCCAGCAACAGGTGGTCGATGCCCTGAAGTTCAACACCTTCAGCCAGCCCCAGGGCGTGCCAGGTTATCCCTGGGCGAACATCCCGGTGTTTGATCCCCCCCAGGAAGATGACCTGTACCCCAACCGTGCGCTGAATTTCGACGGGCTCTACGAGCAGCCCCACGACAACTATCACGGCTGGATCGGCGGCGACATGGCCGACAACGCCTACACCGCGTTCGACCCGGTGTTCAGCTCCTACCACGCCAATATCGACCGGATGCTGGAGGTCTGGATCCGCGCCCACCCGGCAGCGCAGTACACCACCCAGTGCCTGCTCCAGCCGTTTGCCGGCAGCGAGGCCGACGATGTCACCTTCACCAGTGCCGACGCCTGGCGCTACACCACCCTGGGGGACATGGCCCAGGACAGTCGGCATATCGGCTATGACTACGGTGTGCCCGTCGCACCGCCCTTTGGCACCCGCCGCCCGCCCGCAAAAGCCTGCTGCCAGCAAAGTTCGACGCCGATGCAAGCGCAGGAACAAACCGCAAGCCTGGGCCCGTGGGTGGTGTTCGACCATGTGCGCTGCACCCACGACACCTACCTGATCGACGTATTCCTCAACCAGCCCGACGCCACGCCGCAGCAGGTGAGCGCCGACAATCCGCACTATGTCGGGCGCTTCAGTCGCATCGGCATGGGCCTGGTGGATGACAAGGGCCGCTGCATCACCCATGGCGTGTCACGCGCGCTGAATGCCGCGCGCACTGCTGCCGCATTGAACCTTCGCCCCACTGACACCACGCAGTTATCCGTGGTGGTGACCCATCTCGATAGTGCCCGGGTGTTGACGCCGCAGGAGTACGCGCCGCTGCCTGGCTTTATCGCCCAACTGGTGTGGGACGACCCGCGCCAAACCGTCGCCGGCCCTGCTCCCAGTGCCGGTTGCTGCTCCGTTTCCACCACAACAACACCTGGAGAATCGACATGAGCACACCCTTCAAACAATTCACCTCTCCCGCCGGGCAAGCTCCCAAGGACTACAACAAGCTGGGCCTGGAAAACCAGTTGCCGCAGTTTGAAACCGACTGGAACAACGACCTCACCGGCTGGACGCAGTCCGCGATCATCGGCAACCCGTGGTCGGGCCTCAATGACGCGCCGCGCTCGGGCTATTACAACCCACTGGTGGAAGGCTACGGCCCCACCACGCCGCCGGCGATTACCTGGGCGCCCTTCCCCAATCGGCTGTGGACGTTTTTCTACAACAACGGCACGGCGGTGATTCCACAGTTGGGCGGCAAGGCCATGTCCATGCAACAGGTGATGGAGCTGACCGACAACGGCCAGATTACGATCAACAACACCCTGTACATGCTCTACGACCCGAACAAGCAAGGCACCCTGCTGCAACTGCCCGTCACTCGCTGCCCGAGCATCGACTGGCAAGGCAAGTACAAGGATTTCTCGCCTTCGGGCCCCCGTGGCTGGCTTGACGAATATTGCGAGTGGTCCATCGTGCGCGATGCCGACGGCAACATGCGCAAGATCACCTTCACTTGCGAAAACCCGGCGTATTTCCTGGCCATGTGGCGCATCGATCCGACTGCTGTACTGGGGCTGTATCGCGACTACATCGACCCGCAGGTGCAACTCGAAGACCTGTACCTGCGCTACACCGCCGACTGCCCGACCGGTAAGGCCGGCGATCCGGTCATCGACCCCACCACCGGTCAACCGGCCTACGACACCGTCAACAAATGGAACGCCGGCACCGCCTGTGTGCCTGGCCAGTACGGCGGTGCGATGCACCTGACCTCCGGCCCCAACACCCTGAGCGCCGAGGTGTACCTGGCTGCCGCGGCGACCATCCTGCGGCCATTGAGCAGCAGCCAGAATTCCCAGGCGTTGATCTGCTGCGCGCAATACGGGCAGAACTACCGCAACTCCGATCCGCATATCGGTTTCTCGGCCAACAGCGTGGCAGTGAACAACCGGCTGTCGCTGACCAACCCCATCGGCCTGTACCTGCAACAACCCACCGACTTCTCGGCGTGGAAAGGCCCCCAGGGCCAGGACGTCAGCCAGTACTGGAAAATCACCCGTGGCACCGCCAAGTCCGCCGCCAACGGCTCCGACCAGATTCTGCAAGCGGTGTTTGAAGTGCCGGTCAGCGCCGGGTTCTCGATCAACGACATCACCATCAGCGGCCAGCCGATCGACTACGTGTGGGTGATTGCCCAGCAGTTGCTGGTGGGCCTGAGTGTGACAACCACGCCCATCAGCCCGACGCCGGATTCCTGCCCGTGCGTGACGGACCGGGTCAACGGCGTGCAACCCTGGCCGGTACAGCTGCTGCCGCTGGACCTGTTCTACGGGCAGTCACCCACCGACCTGCCGGCCTGGCTGGCACCCGGCACCAGCGGGCAGTTTGCCCTGGTGGTGCAAGGCGCCGACCTCAAGACCACCGCCGAGACGGCGCGGGTGCAATTCTCCAATCCCGGGGTGACGGCGCAGGTCACAAAGTTCCTGCCGGATGCCTCGGCCATCCCCGGGCAAACCAACTCCGGTGGCACCCAGGGCTACCTGCTGACCATCACCGTAAGCCCCACTGCCGCACCGGGGCTGGTGACAGTGCGCGCCCTCAACCCGGGCGAAGCCGATAACCCCAGCGCGGCGGAACACCCATGGGAATCCGGATTGGCGCTGGTGCCTGGCGCCTGACTGATACAGCCCATCAGCCGCACCCACCCAGGGTGCGGCTTTACCTGCTTGCAAGGAGCGCGATGATGTCCAGGTTACGCTTGAGTGTTTTATCGCTGCTGACCAGTGTGGTGCTGAGCCTGTTCGCCATGCAGGCCGCCTACGCATCCCCCACTTCCGACGCCGACGCTTGCGTGCAGCAACAGTTGGTGTTCAACCCGAAAAGCGGCGGCTTCCTGCCGATCAACAACTTCAACGCCACCGGCCAGAGCTTCATGAATTGCTTTGGCTGGCAGTTGTTCATTGCCCTGAACTGGCCGGTGAATCCCGGTTGGCCAGCCACACCTGCCCTCGCGGGGGAGCCGGACATGAACAGTACCCTGGCGCAATTCGGCGTACCGACTGCCTCCGGGCAGCCGATGAGCGTGGCGCCGGTATGGGCCAGCTACAAGGACGCCAACGATATCTTCCTGCCCGGCGCGCCCGCGCCCACCGGCTGGGGCGTGCAAACCCTGGTGCCGTCCAATTGCAGCACCCAGGGCAGCCTCAGGGCGATGTCGGTGGGAGCGCGCAAGTTCATGACCGCCACCTCCGAAAGCGCGATCAACGCGCGGCATGGGTTTCACCTGTCCAGCGGCACCCTGGCCTCGATTCCGGACCCGATCATGGAAGCCTCCGGCGGCTGGCTGACAGACCAGTCGCAGAACCTGGTGTTTTTTGAACGCAAGGTGGGCAAGGCCGAGTTCGACTACATCGTCAGCAAAGGGCTGTACGACGCGGCCAACCAGCTGAAAGTCGCGCAGAACCTCGACAACCAGAACCCCGGCGGGCTGTCCTTGCCCATCGGTGAACCCATGCGCTCGCTGCCGCCCAACCCGGTGCCGCAGGAGCAACTGGGAGCTCTGGAGGTCAAGGCAGCATGGCGAATCCTCACCGGCAAACCCGAGCTCTACGGACGTTACCTGACCACCGTCGCCTGGCTCAAAAACCCGGCCACCTTGCAGTGCACCCAGCAGGTGGTGGGCCTGGTGGGCCTGCATATCATCAACAAGACCCAGGCCTCGCCCAACTTCATCTGGACCACCTTCGAGCAAGTGGACAACGTGCCGGAACCCAACCAGGTGCCGCCACAACAAACGCCGCCCGACAGCTTTGCCTTCAACAACCCGAACTGCGGCACCGGCCCCGAATGCACGCCGAACGTTGCGCGTATCCAGTGCAAGCAGCAGCATCCGGACCGCGACTGCACCGAGCCGTTTCCACGGGACCAACCCGTGCAGACCACCCGGGAACATCCGCTGCCCACTGAACTGCAGGCGCTTAACGGCGCGGTGCAGGCCAATTTTGCCCAGCAGAGCCAGGGCAAGTCGGTGTTCCAGTACTACAAACTGATCAACGTACTCTGGACCCTCACCCCCAACCCGCCCACCCAGCCGGAACCGGGTGTCAGTGCGCAGGTGCCGCTGTCCTACGGGCCATTTATCAGCCAGGGCAACGTACCGGTGGCCAACACCACCCTGGAGACCTACGTCCAGGGCGATAACTGCAATGCCTGTCATCAGTACGCGACCATCGCCGGCAGCTCGACCCTGGCCTCGGACTTTTCGTTCCTGTTCAACAGTGCCGATTCGGCCAGCAAGAAAAGCCTGGTCAAGCGCGTAAAAGCCTTCCAGACCCTCAAGGACGGTTCACCCTGAACTCGACTGTTCAGACCGCTGCTCAAGGTTTCTCGGTGCTGTAAGGCCTTGAGCATTTGGTCCTTGCGCTAGCTCCTGCTGGTTAAAAGAGGCGCCCCTTATCAAGTAACGCCCGAAATGTCCGACAGCCCCCCGCATCTACCCGGTAAGACCGCTCTCGAGGGATATGGTATGGCCATCCGCCGGCCACTCATGACTTTTGGTAAAGAGTCCTTTTCGGATTCAGCGGTTTTTCCGAAGGAACGAGAGGCCGATACTCGACTCCATTGTTCACACCACTTCAGGAGTCACTCATGTCCATTCCCGCATTCGGCCTCGGCACGTTCCGCCTGCAAGGCCAGGTCGTCATCGACTCCGTCAGCACCGGCCTGGAGCTGGGCTATCGCGTCATCGACACCGCACAAATCTACGAAAACGAAGCCGACGTCGGCCAGGCCATCGCCGACAGCGGCATCCCAAGGGACGAGCTGTTCATCACCAGCAAGATCTGGATCGCCAACTTCGCCGAAGGCCAGCTGATTCCCAGCCTCAAGGAAAGCCTGCGCAAACTCCAGACCGACTACCTGGACCTGACCCTGATCCACTGGCCATCGCCGGAAGACCAGGTACCGGTCGCCGAGTTCATGGGCCAGTTGCTGGAAGCCAAGCGCCAGGGCCTGACCCGCCAGATCGGTATTTCCAACTTCACCGTCGACCTGATGAAGCAGGCAATTGCCGCCGTCGGTGCCGAGCACATCGCGACCAACCAGGTGGAACTGCACCCGTACCTGCAAAACCGCACCGTGGCGGAGTTTGCCAAGGCCCATGGCATCCAGATCACTTCCTACATGACCCTGGCCTACGGCGAAGTGCTGAAGGACCCGGTGATCCAGCAGATCGCCGAACGTCATCAGGCAACCCCGGCGCAAGTGACCCTGGCGTGGGCCATGCAACTGGGCTACGCGGTGATCCCGTCGTCGACCAAGCGCGCCAACCTGGCCAGCAACCTCAAGGCTCTGGACCTGACCCTGAGTGACGCTGACATGGCGCAGATCGCCGCCCTGGAGCGTGGCCATCGGCTGACCAGCCCCAAAGGCATCGCGCCGAACTGGGACTAAGCCGCAGGGCTGCCGGACAACTCCCGCAGCCACGGCAACACCCGCAACCCGTCGGTGGCTGACGGCGGGTCGATGATGTCCATGAAGTGTTCAAGGTTGATGCTGTCCGGGGTACCCGGCAGGCGCACCAGCAGGGTCGGTGCGGCGGCCGGCGTGCCCGGTTCGCGGATATCGTAGACCAGCACATGGCGAATCTGCGGGTGCTGTTCCTGGAAGGCCAGCACCCCGCCGTCGCTGTCTGCCAGCCCGGCGTTGATGATCAGCACATCGAACGGCCTGGCCGGAATCGCCGTGAGGATCCGCACTTCTTCGAACGTCTGCACCGGAACGATGCGGTAGTAGCCCAGTTGGTTGAGCATTTTTTCGATGTACAGTCGTTGCAGATGCTGTTCATCGGCGATCAGGAGGGTCAGTGCTTTGTTTGGCATGGCGAACACCTGAGCAAGAAGCGCTCGTGAAGGACTGGACGCACTATTTTCCAGACATATTCCGAAGACTAAATAAGGCATGTTCCACCTTCACGTAGGAGTTGTCCCAAACAGCTCAATGCCCCTCCGCACCGGTCAAGTCTGATTGCAATACCCCGACAGCGCGTGGTGCAGGTGCGCGAGCGCTTCATCCATGCCATCGACGGCACTGGCCAATTCGTCGCGGGCCTGACGTTCACAAACGCTTTCCAATACCTCGCAGCAAACCATCAGTGCATGGGCCTTGACCATCTTTGCCCCGCCCTTGGTGCGATGGGCCAGGTCATGCAGGCCGGCAAAGTCTGCCTTGCGTTGCAGGTTCACCAGCTGCCCATGGTCTGCCTCAAGGCTGTCGAGCAAGGGCGCCAGCAGCTCCTTCACCGCGTCGATATCCCCGCCGGTCAGTTTCTCAAGGTGGCTCAAGTCAAAGCCTGCCGCCAGCTCATCCGTGGTGCCGGGCGCCACCGAAGGTGTGGCCGTGCGCCGCGCCAGGGCCGCATGCAAATCCTCAAGCCCGGTGGGTTTGAACAGGCAGCCATCCATGCCCGCCTGCCGGCAGCGCTCGGCTTCCTCGGGCTGGGCGTTGGCGGTAAACCCCAGCAACAGGCACGGCGCCAGGCCACGCTCGCTCTCCAGGGTGCGGATATCCCGCGCCAACTCATAACCGTCCTTGAACGGCATATTGCAGTCGGTAATCACCCCGTCAAAATGCCCGGACAGCCACAACTCAAGCCCCTCGACGCCATCTTCGGCGGTGGTGATCCGGTGCCCCAGGAAGCTCAATTGCCGGGCCAGCAGCAGCCGGTTGGCCGGGTAGTCATCCACCACCAGAATGTTCAGCGCGTGGGCCGGCGGAGTTTCCACGGCAACCGGTACGGGCGGCATCAGCGTGCTGTCGGCGACTGCCAGCTCCAGGGTGACATCCACCCGAGTGCCCTGCCCCAGCAGGCTGCTCAATTGCAATTGTCCCCCCATCATCTCGCACAGGTTGCGGCTGATGACCAGGCCCAGGCCCGAACCGCTGCGCGCCGATTGCGCAGTGTTGCTGCCCTGGATAAACGGGTTGAACAGGCGCTTCTGGTCTTCGACACTGATGCCAATGCCGGTGTCTTCCACCCACAGCCTGAGGTTCAAGTAGCCGCTGGCAATCGCCGACGAGCCGGACGCGCCAAGCCGCACCCGGCCGTGAGGGGTGAACTTGATCGCGTTGCTCAAAAGGTTCGACACCACTTGCTTGAAGCGCATCGGGTCCACCAGCACGTACCGATCAATCAGCGGGTCGAGCTCCACCTGCAGTACCAGGCCCCTGGCCCGCGCCAGCCCCTCGAAAACCCGCGCCACCGACGCCAGCAACTCGTGCAGGTTCGAAGGCTCGAGGGTCAGGGACAGGTGGCCCGATTCTATACGCGCGATATCGAGGATATCGCCGATCAATTCCAGCATGCCCCGCGACGCATCGGCGGCCACCTCCAGCGCATCGCGGTCGGCCCGGTTCTGCTCGGCGGCTTTCAGGGCCAGTTCGATCATGCCGATCACGGCGTTCATGGGCGTGCGGATTTCATGGCTCATGGTCGCGAGAAACGTGGTCTTGGCGCGGTTGGCCGCGTCGGCATCCTCCTTGGCCTCCTGCAACTGGCCGAGCAGTTGCTGCCTTTCGCTGACATCCACCCAGCCGGCGATCATGCCCACCACCTGCTCATTACCGTCGCGGTACGGCAGCATCCAGTGGTAGATGGTCAGGACCGCACCGCCCGGCACCTTGAGCACGCGGTCCTGGATCTGTGGCTCGCCCCGCTCCATCAAGCGCAGGTAATCCTGATGAAAAGACTCGGCCTGGGGGCGATTGCCGGTGTCGGTCTCGACCACGGTTTTACCGGTCACGTCCTCCAGCTTGAAACCGAACACATCAAGGTAAGCGCTATTGCACGCCATCAGCCGGCCCAGGCGATCACGCACATAAATCGGATGGGGTGTGCCGTCGATCAGCACGCCCATAAAGCGCATCTGATCACTCAGCGCCCGTTCGGCCTCGACGCGCTTGCGTATCAGCTGACGCAGATAAATCGCCCAGCCGAGGGTGATCAGCAACAGCAGCGCCGCCAGGCTGAAACCTTGAATAATCGCATTGCGGTGCCGCGCCCAGTAGCTGTCTTCAACCAATACCTCGCTACGCCAGTGGCCAGCCAATTCGTCCATTTCCTGGGGCGTAATACTCAGCAGCGCCTTGTCGAGGATCGAATACAACTCCAGTTGGCTGCGGTTGACGCCAAAGGCTATGCGGGCCGGCTCGGACCCGACCGTGCTGGTGATCCGCAACCGGTCACGGTACTCGCGGGCAATCATGTAGCGGGCGCTGATCAAGGTATTGACGGCGGCATCGGCACCGCCATCGGCCACCAGCTCCATGCCGTGCTCGGGGTTCTCGACGTCCACGAACTTGATGCTCGGATAGTCCTGGGCGATGCCCTCCTGCAGGCTATTGCTGCCAATCAGCGCCAGGCGCTTGCCGGCCATGTCTTCCAGGGTAAGGGGGCTGCCGTCATCAATGCGACTGACCAACACAAACGGATTGGTCAGGTAAGGCCGGGTAATGCGTACCTTGTCCGTGCGCTCGACGCTGGGGGTGACCACCGCGATCATGTCTGCACCACCGGTGTTGACCCTGTCGATTTGCCGGAGCATCGAGGTGCCGGGAATGAAGTCAAACTTCAATCCCGTGCGCAAGCTGATGCGGGCCAGCACCTCGGCGCTCAACCCTTCGAACGCGCCCTGCTTGTCGATAAATGAAACCGGCAGAAACTTGTCGAGTACCGCGACCTTGATTCTCGGGTTCTTGTCCAGCCAACGCTGTTCACTGGCACTCAAGCGCAGCCGGTCCGCCCCCAGGAACCCCAGGTTGCCGGCACTCCAGCGCCGCAGGATTTCCATCTGCTCGCTGACCGGGATCACCGCCAGTGCCGCATTGATGATCGACAGCAAGCGCGCGTTGTCCCGGGAAAATGCAAACGCGAAGGGATTGACCTCAAGTGACGAGAAATCGGCCATGCGGACGTTGTTCAGGTGGTTCCTGTTGATCAGGTAGTTGGTGCTGATTGCATCGCCGAGGTAAACATCTGCATGGCCGAACGCAACCGCTCCGATGGCCTCGAAAGTTGAAGGGAACAGCTGGATCCGGGCATTGGGGTAAAACGCCTGCACCGCGTCAGGCTGCATGTAGTGATAAAACATCGCCACACGTTTATCGGCCAGGTCGCTGCTCAGGCCCTGGCTGTCACCCGTGCGGGTGACCAGGGTCGGTTGATCCATGGCATAGGAGCGCGAGAGTACCAGCTGCGGGTCTGCCGCCTCGTAGCCGTTGGCAGATCCCACAAAATCCACCTCGCCACGCTTGAGCGCGGTGATGACTTCATCGCGATTGTCGTAGCGGCGCACTTCTATCGTGATGTTCAGCGCATCGGCGATCAGCGACGCGTAATCCGCCGTAATCCCCTCGAGTTCATCGCTGGTGCTCAACTCGAATGGTGCGTAGTCGGGCCCAGAGATGCCCATCAACAACCGGCGCCGTTCGCGCAGCCAGCTCCACTGCGTTTCATGCAGCCGTACGGCGGGCGTTTCAATGACGGAATGCCCCAACAGATACAGGGTGCGCGGCTCGCCAAGCGCCAGGCCTTGTGTGCAGAGCGCGCCCAGCAGCACACTTGCGCTGAGCCACAAGACCCGAAAGTTGATCATTTCAGATCAGATGATTGCGCTGGGCGAACTTGGACAAATGCACCACCGACGACATCCGCAGCTTCTCCTTCAGTCGGGTTTTATAAGTGCTGATGGTCTTGTGGCTGAGCAACATGTCCTCGGCAATTTCCTTGTTACCCAACCCCAGCGCCAGCTTCTGCAGTACGGTCAGCTCGCGGTCGGAAAGCTCTGCCACCAGGTCCTGCTCGGTGGATTGCAAATCGTCGCGGCGCACCGAGCTGGTGGGCAGGCTCGGAAAGCAGCTGTAGTTGGACATTACGGCCTTGATCGCTTTTTGCAGCTCATCCAGCTCGCCGGTCTTGGCGACAAACCCCATCGCGCCTGCACGCATGCAGCGGGTGGAAAAAAACACCGCCAGGTAGGACGTCAGCACCAGGATCTTGCACGGCAGGCCAAGCGCCTTGATCCGGCTGATCACCTCCAGGCCACCCAGCTTCGGCATCGCCAGGTCGAGGATGATCAGTTCGGGGCGTTCCTCCCGGGCAATCTGCATGGCATCGGCGCCGTTGCCGGCCTCGAAGATCGTGTCGAAGCCTTCCTGCTTCAGCAAGTAGCGGACGGTTGCGCGGATAAATGGATGGTCATCCACGATTAAAGCTTTGCTCATAAGGCTCCCCTGGGAGGATTCAGTACCGTTACACATCACACGGGACCTATCTACCTGTGAGAAATGACAGTTCCGACGAACGGAACTGAACAGTCCTACAAGCAGCAGTCGGGTCCCTCCATTTGAACAGCGCATAACCCTAGGTAGGCGGCACCTGCGTGCCTGGCTAGTCGCAAGCGCGCAACCTTACCAATGGAACGGCGTAACAACTGAAGGGATAGTCCCAGCTGTATGTAGGACTTTTCCTCACCATAAGCATAGTAAAGAGCCGGTCCCGGGGGCGCCAAGGCGGCCTAGTCGGTGGTACTCGGACTCCAGAACGCTTGCACCACGAGGGCTGAAGTGGAAATACGCGCCACCAGCGCATCCAGTTCGTCACCGTCTACCGAGGTCACGGCCAGCGTCGCCTCGATTTCCACCTCTTCAGGACCAAAGGGACGTACGTCCACATCACTGGCCGGGTAGTTGCAGCGAGCAAGTTCGGCTTCGAGCAAGGCCAATACCGCCTTCTGCTGAGTACGCCGGGCCACCACATACAGAATGTTGGTCACCTCGGCCGACACCACGTCCAGTGGCTGGCGGTTGATGTTATTGACGATCGGGCGCAGCAGCGTGTTGGCCGCCAGCACAAACAGCGTACCGAGCAGCGCTTCGAGGATCAGGTCGGCACCGGCACAGGCACCCACCGCCGCCGACGCCCAGAGCGTGGCCGCAGTATTCAGGCCGCGCACGTTGCCTTCTTCACGCATGATCACACCGGCACCGAGAAAACCGATGCCCGAGACCACATAGGCCACGACCCGCACCGCCCCTTCGGCGCCGCCCAGGCGGTTGGCCATGTCGACGAAAATCGCCGCTCCCACCGCCACCAGCACGTTGGTGCGCAGCCCCGCCGTGCGCTGGCGGTACTGACGCTCAAACCCGATCAGGCCACCGAGAATGAAGGCCGCGGTGAGGCTGACCAGCGTGTCGATCAGCGAGTTGAGGTTGATGTTGTTGATTGCTTGCATAGGCGTCTTCCCTATTCATTACCAGCCAAACTTACGCGAGGAAACCTTCGGCCAGGTACGACCATCCTGGGCCGTGATTGAGTCACGGGCACGACAGGACAGGCCCGCCCGTCGCAAACGACAGGCGCGTCCGCAGTACCGCGATGCAAGGCATCACGTACTGTTAGCGTCGATGAGAGGGAATTCGGAATCGGGCCAGGACTGGCCGCCATCGAAATGCCGCTTCTCGCTTCTGGGCGAGACAACGGCATCGGAAAAATGCGCGTTATCTTGCCAAGTATGTGCCGGTTATCGAGACCGGCCGACGACTGTCACTCGAACAAGTACCCACTGAGGGTCTCCGCTATTGATGAAAACGCGCGAAGCTTACGCTCCGAATTAATGAGAGTAAACCGTAGGAAAATTTACCCGATGGGTTTGGGCAGGTTCTTCAGGGAGGGTTCAGGTACGCACCACTGCGCAGCTCTCCCCCCCGTAGCAGCTGTCGAGCCCAAGCGAGGCTGCGTCGGCCGCACTGCGATCATCAAGCCAGACACTCCACCGAGTCGCCGAATGCAGCCTCTCCCAGGCTCGACAGCTGCTACGCAGAAGACGGTCGATCACGCTCCACCAGCGCCAAATACTCATTGATCGCCCCACCCGCCAACGCCTTCACCTGAATGGAAACCCGATTCACCTGCCGCCCCATCTCGATGCCATCCCGAGTCCGCACCTGAACATACCCAAGCCGGGGCCAGAACCGCTCAGCCTTGACGTTCCCCACCACCAGCGTCAGCCGCAACCAGCGTGCGCCCAGGCTCACTACCCAATCCTGGAAATCGGCATGCAACTGCCGCGCAAAACCGCTGCCATGCAACGGCGTGGCCACCAACAGCAACCCGATATGCCAAACCCCGACCGCCAACAGATCCGACGCCACATTCACCACCGCAACCAACTGCCCTTCGGCATTGCGGTAGCCAATCCAATACATCCGCGTGTAGCTCCAGGTGTCGGGCAGTTCAAGAGTCAACTCATCCCGAGCCTCCGTGGGTGTGGCTGGCTCACCGTTGACCGCGAGAAAATATTCCGGGGCTGCTTCGAAAAAGCGCTGCAACTCGGCTTCATCCTCAAGGGTCAGCTCAACCACCCGAATGCCCGCTATCGAACTGCGCGGCAACTCCCCTGCTTCAACAACATCCATGTTCACCGCCCCTCAATCATCCCGCGTCAGTACTTCCAGCAACTCAATCTCAAACCGCAAATTACTGTTGGGCGTGATATGCGCCCCCATCGAGCGCTCGCCGTAGGCCAGGTGCGCCGGCACGAACAACGTGCGAATGCCGCCAACTTTCATGCACATCAGCCCCTGGTCCCAGCCCTTGATGACGCGACCGGTGCCGATCACGCACTGAAACGGCTTGCCGCGTTCCCATGAGGAGTCGAACACCGTGCCGTCTTCCAGAGTGCCGGTGTATTGCGTGGTGATCAGGGCGCCTTTGACCACGGTTTTGCCGTCGCCGAGGCGGATGTCGGTGATTTCCAGTTCGGTGCTCATCGTGCTCTCCCGCTATCCAAAGTCACAGCCAATGCCAGAACCGGCTCCAGAACCCACGCCCCAGATCATTCTTGCAGCCCGCATATTGCGCCGCATACATCTGCGAACGCGCCTGCACCTTCCCCGCCACCGGCATCAGCCAGGCTTTGCTCGCGTAGGTACGCTGCCGGTAACCGCCCCAGCCTTCGTGGTAATTCAGGTACTGGCCGTAGGCATCGTATTTGTATACGCCGTTAATGGTGTAGGTCTTGTCCATGTACCAGCCGACAAAGTCGATGGCGTCGTCAAAGTCCTGCCGGCTGGCGCCGTAGCGTCCGGTGCTTTTCTGGTAGTCGCTCCACACTTCGTCCTTGGCCTGGGCGTAGCCGGAGGCCGTAGACACACGACCCCAGGGGATGATCCACAGCAGGTACTTGCGTGGGGTCTTGGCGTCCTGCCGGAAGCCCGATTCCTGATACATGATCGCGAACGGCACCTGGATCGGCACGCCCCAGCGCGCCTGGGTCACCTTGGCGGCGTCGTACCAATCGTCTTTTTCGCGGAAGATGCCGCAGATGTCGTTGGGGGTGCGGGGTGGCGAGGTGCCGCATCCCGCCAATAAGGCGGTGAGCAGCAACAGCCCTGCGGTTTTTCCTGCGTTCAAAAGCTCACCGTCTCGTCGTGAGAATAAAAGGCGGGCAGTTTACTCGTTCGCCGGGGTTCCTGCAGAGGTGAAAGCAACACGAATCCTGTGGCGAGGGAGCTTGCTCCCGCTGGAGCGCGAAGCGCTCCCGAACCGGTTGACGCGGTATGCCCGAGGCACTGCGATCATCGGTTTTGGGGCGGCTGCGCAGCCCAGCGGGAGCAAGCTCCCTCGCCACATTTTGGTGGGTGGTTCAGGCAGTGACGACCGCCGTCAGTTCCAGTTCCAGCAGGCCGTTGCTGGGTAATCCCGCCACGCCCACCGCCGAACGCGCATGCCGGCCGTGCTCGCCAAACAGCTCAATCAACAGTTGCGACGCGCCGTCGACCACCTTGGAGAAGCCCTGGAAACCTTCCCCGCCAAACACAAACCCGCGAACGAACAGGATGCGCTCGACGTTCTCCAGCCCTACCGCCTGGTCCAGCACGCTCAAGGCCCGCAGCACACAGGTCTGCCCTGCTTCGTTGACCAACTCCGTAGAGGTCTGATCCGTCACCGGCCCGGTAATCACGCTGTCACCCTGCCGACAAACCTGCCCGCTGACATACGCCACGCCTCCATGAATCGTCACCGGCACGTAGTCCCCCTTGGGGCTCGGCGCTTCGGGTAACTCCAGCCCGAGGGCTTGCAGTTTTTCGCGCACGCTCATGCCGGTTCCTCGACAAATTCCACATGCCCACCCAGCCAGCAACCTTGCACCTGCCCCGCTGCATCCCGGCGAAACCGCAGGGAGATTTGCGAAGGTCGGCCCATGGCCCGGCCCTGGCGGATGTGCACCGGGCGATCATCTGCCGTCACCAGGCCATTCTCCAACAAGCCAAACGCCAACGCGGCAGCCGCGATGCCGGTGGCGGCGTCTTCCGGGTAACCCGAGGACTTGGGAAACTGCCGCGCATCAAACTGTCGCCCTTCCAGATCCGATGGCGCATAGGGGTACAAACCGGTGGAGCCGATGCGCTCGCACAGTTGCCGCATCCGCCGGTAATCCGGTTTCAGGCTATCCAGTACCGCCACGCTTTTCAGCGCGATCAGGGTTTTCACCCGGCTGGTGCAAGCGTTCTGGATCGGCAGCGGTGCCAGTTCGTTGGAAGTGATGCCGAGCACCGACAGAATCTCGGCCTCGACTTCGGCATCGTTCAACGCCTCGACCTGGCCCTTGGGCTGGCTGATTTCCACCTGGATATCCGGGGTGCCCGCAGCGGTGATCCGCGCATCCACCGGACCGCTCAGGGTCGATAACGTCAGGCGGTCCTTGTGCAGCCTGCCCAACCGATCCAGCAGCCACACCGCTCCCACGGTGGCGTGGCCGCACATTTCCATCTCGTGGTTGGGCACCCAGAAGCGCAAGGCAAAATCGAACTCGCTGCCAACCGGTGCGGCGAACACGAAGCCGCACTCATGGCCATAGTCGCGGGCGACTTGCTGCATGTCGGCATCGCTCATGCCATCGGCGACGGCCACGGTTGGCGCGGGGTTGCCGCCACGGGCGGTGGCGGGAAAAACATTGACCAGGTGAACCTCGGGCGTCATTTCGCCTCTCCCTGAAGGGTGGAAACAGTCGGCGCCACGGCGTCGACGATGGAGTTGGTGTAGACCTGCTGCGGGTCGAGTTCGACCGGGTCGCTCTCCACAGCGTTCATGAAGCGGATGTTTTTCTCAACGCCGTCTTTCTCGATGCGCGGCGTGGCCGGGTAGGACGGCAGCGAAGCGGTCCAGGCAGCATTGAAAATGGCGGCGTCGGTGTTGGCGAAATACGGGCGCACCGACTCGCGGGCCTTGTCCGGGTCGCTGGCAATCAGGTGTTCGGCACGCCACAGGGCGCGGACCATTTTTTCGGCCGTGACCTTGTTGCTGGCCAGCCAGTCTTCACGGGCAATCATCGCAGTGAAGAGGAAGCCGTCCAGGGGTTTGTATTCGCCCTTGGCCAGGTCCATCAACACAAAGCCGCCTTGCTTCTCGGCGGTGGTGATGGTGGGTGGCGACAGCGAGAAGCCGTTGATGCTGCCCTGGGAAAACGCCGCGAGCATGTTTGGCGCGCCGCCGATGGGCATGATGGTGAAGTCTTTGTCCGGGTTGAGCCCCGCATCCTTGGCCAGGTAGCGCACCAGCATGTCGGTGGTGCTGCCAGGGCCAGTGACGCCGATCTTCAAGCCCTTGAGGGCCTGGGCACGGGCGGCCAGGGATGAGGTGGCCGACACGCCGGCCTTTTGCGCCGAGGCACCGTCGATCACCACGGTGCTGCCGAACTGGGTCTGCACGGCGGCGAATGCCTGGACATTCTGGCCTTTGGTGCGGGCGCGCACCGCGACGGCGGGCAGGCCGACGTACGCATCCGCATCACGCCCCAGCACGGCGGTGAGTGCTGCCGAGCCGCCTTTCTGGAATACGATGACGTCCACATTCAGGCCTTCATCGGCGAAGTAGCCTTGCTTCTGCGCGACGTAGATCGGCACATAGAGGAAGCCTTCGCTGGGGAACGCCAGGGTGACTTTAGTCAGGTCCCGGGCCTGCGCGGCGGGCAGGCATGAAGCGAGTAAAACGCTGGCGATGAACAGTGGTTTGAACATGATCAAGCTCCACAAAAATAAGGGGTTAAACCGCAACTTCACGTTCCGCTTCGTTGGCCTTCCACGGCATCAACTTGCGTTCGGCCAGCTTCACCGCCGTGTTCAGGATCAGCGCGAGGGCGATGATGCCCACCAGTGCGGCAAATACACCGGCGGTATCGAACTGCGAGGCTGCATCCGAGAGCAGGTAGCCCAGGCCCCGGTTGGCGGCGATGATCTCGCCCACCAGCGCGCCGATCAGCGCATAGGGCACCGACAGGCGCAGGCCGGTGAATACCCAGGTGAAAGCGGACGGGATGACCACCATGGTCAGCAGGTCGCGCTCCTTGGCGCCCATCAGGCGCAGGATGGTCAGTTGCTCGCGGGACACGTTGCGCACGCCGCTGTAGGTGTTGAGGAACACCAGGAAGAACACCACGGCCGCGGTCAGGATGACTTTCATCGGCAAGCCGATGCCGAACCAGAGGATGAACAGCGGCGCCAGCGCGACTTTCGGCAAGCTGTAGAAGGCGGTCAGGAACGGGTCGAGAATATCCGCCAGCAGCTTGGCGCGGCCCAGCACCAAACCGGCGATCAAGCCTGCGAGGGAGCCGAAGAAGAAGCCCAGCACGGCTTCCAGGGTGGTGATGCCGGCGTGGTAGAAGAACACCCCGTTCATGAGGATTTTCCACAGGCTCTGCGCCACCGCCGAAGGCCGGCTGATGAAAAATTCCACGCCGAACCAGCGGGAGACACACTCCCAGAACACCAGCAGGAAAATCAGGAACAGCAAGCGATAGACCTGGATCATACGACCTCCAGCGAGTGAGCCAATGAGGCGGGATCGGCAGCACCGGCGACGTCGGGCGCCAGGCGTTTCCAGAGGGCGGCGCAGAGTTCCACGTAGCGTGGGTCAGAGCGCAATTGCACCAGGTTGCGTTCACCGCCCAAGGGAATATCGAGCACATGATCGATGGTGCCCGGGCGACCGGCGAACACCACGCAGCGGTCCGCCAGCGCGATGGCTTCATCGACATCGTGGGTGACGAACAGCACGGTCTTGTTGAGCTTGCGGCACAGGCGCAAGAGTTCGGTCTGCAGGGTCAGGCGCATCTGCGCATCAAGGGCGCCGAAGGGTTCGTCCATCAGCAGGGTTTCCGGGTCGCTGGCCATCAAGCGCGCCATGGCCGCGCGTTTGCGCATGCCGCCGGAAAGCTGGTTGGGGTAGCTTTCGCCAAAACCGGTGAGGCCCACCAGCGCCATCAGCTCCTCGACGCGGCTGTCGATTTGAGACTTGGGCATGCGGCGGATTTGCAGCGGCACGGCGATGTTGCCGGCCACGGTGCGCCACGGCAGCAAGTGGTCGGCCTGGGTCATGTAGCCGACATGGGTGTTGACGCCCTTGACCTCGGCGCCGTCGTAATGCACCTGGCCCTCCGTGGGGCCGAAGAGCCCGGCGGTCATGTTGAGCAAGGTGGACTTGCCGCACCCCGAAGGGCCGACCAGGGTGATGATTTCGCCCCGCTGAACTTCAAGCGATACGTTGCGCACGGCCACAAACTGGCGGCCCTCGACTTTGAAGCTTTTTTGCACCCCTGCGAAGCTGATAAAGGGTTTTACACTCACCGCCCCTCCTCGTCCGGTAGGCCGGACTTGTTTGTTGTTGACGGGGTGAGGATGAACGGATGACGGATTTGCGGCGCACGGGATCGGGCCGGATCATGCGCGGGATCGGGACATCAAAAACGTTGAGGCGGTATCAGCCGCGGCGCCACTCATCCGGCGACACGCCCAGCACCCGGCGAAACACATGGGCCAGGTGTGACGGTGACTCATAGCCGACGTTATTGGCGATCTCCAGCACCGACATGCGGGTGTGCCGCAACAACGTCTGCGCGCGCTCCAGGCGCAGGCGCTGGACGTACGCCAGCACCGTCTCGCCGGTGTGCAGCGCGAACAGCCGGGTCAGATGGCGGCGCGACATGTGAAACGTCTCGGCGATTTCATCCAGCCCCGGCGCATGTTCGAGGTTGCCTTCCACGTACGCCTTGACGTCACGCACCAGCATGGCGCCGTGGCGCTCGGTAGATGAGCGTTGCAGGCTCGGCTGGCTGAGGGAAATCGCCAGGCATTCGAGCAGCAGCAAGTGATCGGCCTGGGCCACCTGGCGGCGGCGGTCGATGTACAGGTCGGGTTGGCTGAAGGCTTTTTTTGCCAGGAGCAGATGGTGCAACGGCGCGGAGGTTTGCCAGATGCCCAGGGTGGGCACGCGCAGCAAGCGGTTGGCGTCACCGGACAGGTCACGCAAGGCGTAGTGCATGTAGTCGGGGTCGACGTAGAACGCCACGTGGCCCTGGCTGGCGGTGAGTGACGAGGAGGAATGGCTGGATTGCGGCGGCACCAGTACGAACTGGCGGTCGATCACCGAGGTGGTGCGCCCGCTTTCCTCATCCTTGAAACGCAACAGGCCGTGCTCGGGCACCATCAGCATGAATTCGTCGTGGGCATGGGCCCCGGTTTCATAGGCGCCGTTGGAGTTGAAGACGCTGTAGATGTCGCGCATCGCCAGGCACTGCCAGTGGATGTTGGAGTGCTGACACTAGCATGTTTGGTGCCAGCGAAGCATCGTGGCGAGGGAGCTTGCTCCCTCGCCACATAGATCACCTCAGGTCATGATCAGGCCAACGGTACACGACGGGTGGAAATCGCCAGGCGACCCACGCCGAAGCTCAACGCTGCGCCCAGCAGCAACATCAACAAGGTGCTCCACGCAGCACGGGACAGTTGCTTGGCCGCGACTTCACCGGCTTCACGGGCTTTCTGTTCAGCCTGTTGCTTCAGTTCGTCGACCTTCTGCACGGCCTGCTGGTAGGCCTGGGCGTAGTTGTCGACAATCTGGGTGGCCTCAGCCTGGCTCTTGCCGGTACGGGCCGCAACAATATTGACCAGTGCCTGCTTGTCCGCCGCGTTCAACGCCGGCTCACCGGAAGCCTTGACCCGCTCGAACCACTGCTTCAATTCATCACCAGCCTGGGCTGGGTTGGTCGCGGCATCGTTGGCCGACTGCTTGCCGTCCGCAGCCGCCTGATCGGCTTTTTGCTCAACGTTGGCCGGGTCCAGTTCAGGTTTGCCGCTCTGCTTGAGCAGTGTGTCGAGCTGACCTTGCAGGCTGTTCCAGTCCAGCTTGATGCCCTGCTCATTCAGTTGCTGCTTGACGCTGTCGCTGATACCCGGCGCCACGGCAGCGATCCCGCTGCCGGCAGCCGACAGGCCCTTGCCGACGACATTGCCCGCCGCTCCCACAACGCTGGTGGCCAGCGCGGCCAGCAGCCAGGTGGTGAGCAAGGTGGTGATGGTCCAGCTCAGCACGCCGTGCAGGCCGCCGCGATCCGGCGCAGTACGCCCGGCCACGAATGCACCGGCACCGATTGCCAGCAGCGTCGAGACAAACAGCCAGATCCCGGCACCGGTGCCGAAACCACTCAGCGGGTTACCCGCGGCCATCGGGTCTATCGCGCTGGCGCCAATCGCGGTGCCGAGTACGCTCAATACCAGATAGGTCACCAGGGCAATTGCACTACCGGCCAATACCGAGCCCCAGGACACACGAAACAGCGAACGGTTGGTTTCATAGACAGTGGTCATGTTAAATCCTTTGAACAGTGGGTAGGTGGCCAGTTTGGCGAGGCACCTGCCCTGCGGTCTCGACACAATTGCACTAGGCGCACTGGTGCATTCGCACCCCGCGCCGGGCACTTTCTCTGCACTATCCTGAGCCTCAGGTGTCGTACTTCCCATGCGACTTACCCCAGGAGAAACCATGAGCCAGGCCGTCCTCGCCAAAGAAACCAACCGCCGCCAACTGCAGCAGATCATCTCCGGCTTGTCCGATGGGGTGATCCTCGCCGAGGCCGACCAGACCATACTCTGGGCCAATGAAGCCGCGCTGCTGATGCATGGCGTGGATAAAGTCGAAGACCTGGGTGCCAACACCAAGGAATACGCCGCGCGCTTTGCCTTGCGGTATCGCAACAACCACCCGTTGGTGCTGGAGAATTATCCTCTGAGCCGGGTGGCAGACGGTGAAGAGTTCAGCGATGTGGTGGTGGAAGTCACCCCCACCGGCGACGAGGAAAAAGTCTGGGTGCATCGCCTGCGCAGCCTGGTGCTCGACGACGCGTCGGGCGAGCCGGAATTGCTGGTGTTGATCCTGAGCGACGCCACCGAATGGGCCAGCGCCGAACAGCGCTTCGAAAAGACCTTCAATGCCAACCCGGCGCCGGCGGTGATTTGCCGCCTGAGCGACCTGCGCTACATCAAGGTCAACCAGGGCTTCCTGGAGATGACCGGCTACAACCGCGACCAGGTGATCGGCCACTCGGTGTATGAACTGGACGTGCTGGAACAGGCCGAAAACAAGGACCTGGCCGTCAAGCGCCTGGGCGAAGGCGCGACCATTCCACAGATGCAAGCCGAACTGAAACTGCCCGAAGGCGGCAGCAAACTGGTGATCGTGGCCGGCCAGCCGCTGGACATGAATGAGGAAGACTGCATGCTGTTTTCCTTCACCGACCTGGAGCCTCGCCGCAAGGCCGAAACCGCCCTGCGTCAGAGCGAGGAACGCTTCGCCAAGTCGTTCCGCCTGACGCCGGTGCCGACCCTGGTGTGCAACGCCGCCAACCGCCAGGTGGTGGATATCAACGAAGCCTTCATGACCATCACCGGCTATACCAGTGAAGAACTGATCGGCAAATCCATCGAAGACATCGACTTTATCGACAGCCCCCAGGCCTGCACGCAACTGTTCACCACCCTGGAAAAAGCCGGCAACCTCGACGGCCTCGACCTGAAGATCCGCAAGAAAGGCAATGAGCTGATCGACTGTGTGCTGTCTGCCGACACCGTCAGTATCCAGGATGTGCCCTGCTACCTGCTGGTGCTGATGAACATCACCGAACGCAAGCGCTCCGAGCTGGAACTGGTGGCCGCGATCGAGGAAGTGATGCAGGACGCCTCATGGTTCAGCCAGACGCTGATTGAAAAACTGGCCAACGCCAAGAGCGTCAACAGCCCCAATGTACCGAACATTTCCTTTACCGACCTGACCGCCCGCGAGCGCGACGTACTGGGGTTGATTTGCGAAGGCCTGGCCGACAAGGAAATCGCTTCGCGCCTGAAACTGGCACCCAACACCGTGCGTAACCATGTGGCCACGGTGTACTCCAAACTGGGGGTGCATAGCCGTAGTGCAGCCATCGTGTGGGCCCGTGAGCGCGGGCTGTTTGCCGGTGAGTTGCGGGTTAAAAAGCCGAAATAGAGTGCAAATGCACTAGTGCGACCGGTGCAAATTCGCCTTATTGCGCGGGGGTGCACTGCTTAACCTTGAAGGGTGGGCACAGGGCTTCGGGTCCTGTGCCGTTGAGATGTCATGCCCTTTAAGGAATCCATCATGAAAAGCGAACAAGTCAAAGGCGCCGTCGAAAAAGTGGCCGGCAAGGCTCAAGGTTTTCTGGGTGATCTGACCGGTGACGAACGTCTCCAGGCCGAGGGTGTAGCTCGCCAGGCCGCTGGCCAGTTGCAGCAAACCTACGGTGACGCGCTGGACACCGTCGGCGATTTCGCCAAGCAAAAACCCCTGGCAACGGTTGCGATCGTCGCCGGTGTCGGCCTGCTGCTGGGCCTGTTGCTGCGTCGTCGCTGAGGAGAACCCTGATGTTTACGCTCTCCCAACTGCGCAACTGCATCGAAGAGGCCCTGTCGCCCCTGACCTGCGAATTCACCCTGTGCCGTGACGCGTCGTTGACGCTCAAGGTCTTCGACGCCGAAAGCGGCCGGGTGGATTTGGTGGTCACCGGGATCAGCGTCAACAAGCTGCAGACCCCGCAGGAAGTGGAAAAGATGGTCGACGAGTTGCGGTACGAATTGCAGAGCAACACCGTCGGTAAACTCAGGCTGGATGACCTGCCGCTGCGCCCTTTGTAGGAGCAGGCTTGCTCGCGAAAAACGCCCAGGCACCGCGTTCATTCAGGCGTGGCGCGTTATCGTTAACGACCTTCGTGAGCAAGCGTGCTCCTACAGTAGGTCGCGGGCTTTCAACGACGCCCCGATAAAATAGAACACCCCTCCCCCGACAATGAACGCTGCCAACATGTAGAACATGTAGTGGGCCGGCAGGTTGGCCAGCACCAGCCCGCACAGCACCGGCCCCAGGGCAGCACCGAGGTTGGAGAGGTTTTGCGCCCCGTAGTACATGCCCCGCAGGTTGTCCGGGGCGATGCGGTCGATGAACATGTACTCGGCCGGAAACACCACGATTTCGCCCACGGTGAAAATCGCCATCGCCAGGATCCACCACCACACGTTGCTCGCCAGGGCAAAGCCAATCACCCCCAGCATGAACATGCCCAGGCCGAAGATCAGCCACTGGCTCAGGTAGCGGTGGGAAATGCGCCGGCCAATCGCGTATTGCAGGGCAATCACCAACACCGCGTTGGTGGTGAGTACCGCGCTGATGATGGTGTAGGTGTATTCGGCGGTAGTGGTGGTCACCAGGTACTGCGACAGGTACGCGGTGAACTGGCCGAACACCACGGCACTGAGCAGGCCGCCGACGGTGAAGCACACCAGTCGGTGATCCCGCAGCAATACACGCCCCACCGCGAGGAACGACACCGGCTTTTGCGTGGTGTCTACCGTGGCCAGCGTGCGGTCGCCCCAACGCCAGTACAGCAGGAAAAACCCGAAGCCCAGGACCGCCGACAGGATAAACGGCAAGCTGATATCGAGCTTGGCCACCATCGCGCCAAAAAACGGCCCTACGGCATAGCCGATATTGGTCAGGGTGTACTTGATGGAAAACGCTTCGCTGCGCTCATCTTCCGGCAACAGGCTGGCAAACCCGGACTTGATCGCGATGTCGATCACCGCGTACGCCAGGTTGATCAGGATCAGGCAGCTGTAGAACGACCAGATTTCCCGGGCCAGCACCGTGCCGATAAACCCCAGGGCAAACACCACACTCAAGCTGAGCAATAGCCTATAGCTGTCGATGCGGTCTACCAGGAAACCGCCGTAGACACTCAGCAGCGAGCCGACGATCAGCGAGCTGCCGATCACCAGGCCGACCTGGCTGATGTCGAGGGCAAAGTGGTTGGTGAGGTAGATCACCAGGTACGGAAAGGTGATGGCTTTGGCCAGGGTGAGGATCAGCGTGGCCGACAACAACAGGTTCACGGTACGCGGGTAATTTCTTATTGTGGCAAGCATCCTGCTCTCATTCCGGTCAAGGTAAAGGGACCATTGCGGCCCGCAGCGGACGTACCTTAACGCAAAACAAGAAGAAAAAAATGCTGGTTTATGCATTTATGCAAAAATCAAATCCAGCGGGATGAAGCGCGATCACCCATCCCGCCGAACGCTTTATTTTTTAACGGGGATGATGTCGAGAATCGTGCCGTTGGTGGTTTTGAGCAATACGTACTTGTCGTTCACTCGAGCCCACTGGCTGTCTTCTTCCGGCTGCTTCAGGCCACGTTTCTTCCAGTCGGCAATGGCCGACTCCTTACGCATCAGAATGTCTGGCGCGCGGTCTCCCGTCTTGAGGTCGCGGGTATTGATATTCGAAGGCTGCACGGTTTTTTGCGGGGTATCTGCGGCCTGGACGGTGAGACTCGCGGCAGAGAGGCTCGCGGCAACCAGCAGGCAGGCAACAAGGGATTTGGACTTCATGGGCACTTCCTTCAATGAATGACGCGTAAAGATTCCGACCGCAGCGGCGTGGAATCATTCAGCGCCGTGATGGAAGCGGCAGATGGATGGGCGGCCAGCGACCGGGCCGGCGATTAATCGGATAAGATTGGTTCCTTTTTCCAGCCGCTCAGGAATTCCAATGACTGGTACCCACGTCATCATCATTTTCGTGACCGTTGTCACCTTGCTCGCGCTCTACGTGTTCGGCACCTACAGGGAACTGGTGGCCCTGCTCGATCGCTGCAAAAAAGCCTTCGGCCAATTCAAGGAGGCCGAACAACAATTGGCGGCGGCGCAAAATGCCTCGTCACCCAGCGCAGAAATCGCCAGCCTGGAAAGCCGTGTCGCGTTCACCCGCCAGCTCTTCCACGACTCGGTCAACAACTACAACACCTACAAGCACAAGTCGCCGACCTCGGTGGTGGCCGAGCTGCTCGGGCATCGTGATGATGTCAGCCTATCGGGGTTCGAGGCCAAGCGTACGGTCTGACCTGCCGGCGCTTACACAGGTGCACGCTGACGTGTCGGCGTGCCCTGATGAAACACCATCTGCCACTGCCCGCCGCTTTCGCGCCACACCGAACTGCGCAACGACTCCCCCGCCGCATTTGCATCCGTCGCCGCGCGCTGGCAGCGATACGTCACCAACGCCACGCCTTCGGCCAGCACCTTCATTGCAAAGTCACTGATGCTACGGACTGAAAACACCTCATCCTGCAGCCCTTCGATCACCTCGGCCTTGCTGCCCCACACATTGCCACTGGCACCAAATTCGACGAAATCATCCGCCAGCAGCACCGACAACCGCGCCGCATCTGCACGGGTGGTGCATTGGTGCAGCTCCTGTTCCAGGCGGCGTAAATGCTCTGCCAACTCCATACCCATTGCCCTCGTGAAATTAATCCTGTAATTTTTCATGAAATTTCCTGATAAGAATTTCACGAAGCGCCCATGGACAAGCAAGAAGAACTCGACGCCCTGGCGATCCTGATCCACGACCTGCGCAAGCACAAGAAGCTCACCCTGGCGCAACTGGCGCAAAAGATCGAGCGTTCCGTGGGTTTCCTGTCCCAGGTTGAACGCGGCCTGTCGCGCCCGACCGTGGCCGACCTCACGGCCATCAGCCACGCGCTCGGTGTGCCCACCACCTATTTCTACAGCCTGTCCAAACCCAAGGCGGTGGACTGGGTCACCCGCCCCAACGAACGGCGCACGGTGTATTACGCCAATGGCATCACCGACATCCTGGTGTCGCCGAGCATGCACGGCGCGTTCTCGATCCTCGACAGCCTGCTGGCCCCCGGTGCCAACAGCGGCGAACAAACCATGAGCGACCGTGCCGAACAGGCCGGTTACGTGCTGGAGGGCGAGTTGACGCTGTGGGTCGAGGGCGAGCCGGACTCGGTCACCCTGGGCCCCGGCGACAGCTTCCACCTGGCCAGTTTTGCCCACTGCCGCTACGGCAACCTGACCGACCTGCCAGCCCGCGTGCTGTGGGTCTACAACTAGGAGCAACACCCGTGAAAAGCCATGCTTCCACGCTTTTGGCCGAAGTCCGGACCTTTCGCCAGAACCATCCCGATGTGCGCTACGTCGACCTGATTGCCCTGGACATTCCCGGGCATTTCTACGGCAAGCGCTACCCGGTGGAGATGCTGGAAAAGGTCGCCGCCGGCAGCCCGTTGAAACTGCCGCAGAACGCGGTGCTGCTGGGTGCCCAGGGCGGTCTGTTCAAGATCGGCGACTATTGCTTCCACGACGGCGACCCGGACGCCAACCGCCGCCTGGTGCCCGGCACCCTCAAGCCGGTGAGCTGGGAGGCGCAGCCGCTGGGGCAGATGTTGATCACCTCCGACGGCACCGAAGCGCCCATCGAATTCGAACCCCGGGAAGTACTGGCCAAGGTGCTGGAACGCCTGCAGCGCAAAGGCATTCACCCGGTGGTCGCGTTCGAGCTGGAGTTCTACCTGTTCGACAAAAAGCTCAGCGACGGCCTGCCGCAATTTGCCCGCGACCCGCTGAGTGATGACGCGGACGACCAGCCCAACTTGCACATCGAGCGCCTGTCACGCTTTGCGCCGGTGTTGGACGATATGGTCGAGACGGCCAAGGCTCAGGGCATCGACATCACGGTGATCACCGCCGAACTCGGCCCCGGCCAGTTCGAAATCAATTTCGGCCACCTGGAAGACGGCCTGCGCGCCGCCGACTGGGCCGCCCTGTTCTGCCGCAGCACCCGTGGCGTGGCCCTCAAGCACGGCTATCGCGCCAGCTTCATGGCCAAGCCTTACCTGCAACACCCCGGCAGCGGCATGCATGTGCACGTCAGCCTGTACGATGCGGCGGGCAATAACCTGCTGGCGGCCCACCAGCAGCAACCGTTGCGCCACGCAGTGGCGGGTTGCCTGGAACTGCTGCCGCACTGCATGCCGATCTTCTCGCCCAACCACAACGCCTTCCGCCGCCTTGGTGGCACGGTCAACGCGGCAACCCGCGCGTGCTGGGGCTTTGAAGACCGTGACGCGTGCGTGCGAATCCCTGAATCCGACCCGCGCAACCTGCGCATCGAACATCGCCTGGCAAGTGCCGATGCCAACCCGTATCTGGTATTGGCGGCGATTCTGGTGGGGCTTGAGCATGGTCTTGAAGCAGCGAAGGAGCCCATCGCCCCGCTGAACGAAGACCGCAACAGCGGCGCGGACTTCCCCGTGGAAATGCTGGAGGCGGTGCGCGCCATGCAGCATCAGCCGACGTTGCGCGAAGGCCTGGGCGCGGAGTTTGTCGACGTGTATTGCGAAAACAAACGCCAGGACCACCTGGCATTCCAGCAGGAAATTCATGCGCGGGAATATCGCTGGTATCTCTAGGCACTGATGGTTAGCCTCGTGGGCATCTCTGGCTAACCGCGGACTTGCCCATGACCGACCAAAGCGCCCCGGCCCTGAAGGAAATCTTCAACGCCGAACGCCTGCAACACATCGCCAGCGAAATGACCGCGGTGTACCCGGCGTTCGACGCCAAGGTTTTTCTCAAACACGCCAAGGCGGGGTTGGCAGACCTGTCGGTGATGCAACGCATGGCGCGGGTCAGCGAAAGCCTGAACGCTGTGATCCCGCTGGATTATCCGCAAACCCTGAAGTTGCTGTATGCCCTGGCCCCTCGGCTGAACAGCGCCTTTGTCAGCCTGTTCCTGCCCCACTACGTTGCCAGCTACGGCGGCGATGATTTCAAGCGCTCCATGGCTGCCCTCAAGTACTTCACCACCTTCGGCTCCGCCGAGTTTGCCGTGCGGCATTTCCTGCTGAGGGATTTCAAGCGCACCCTGGCCGTAATGCAGCAATGGTCGCTGGATGACAACGAACACGTGCGACGCCTCGCCAGCGAAGGTTCACGGCCACGGCTGCCATGGTCGTTTCGCCTGGCCGAGGTGCAGGCCGATCCGAACCTGTGCGCTTCGATCCTCGACAATCTCAAGGCCGACAGCAGCCTCTACGTGCGCAAGTCGGTGGCCAACCACCTCAACGACATCACCAAGGACCATCCGGATTGGGTGCTGGGCCTGATCGAAGGCTGGTCCCTGGATAACCCCCACACCGCGTGGATCGCCCGCCACGCGCTGCGCAGCCTGATCAAGCAAGGCAACACCCGGGCGCTGACGATCATGGGCGCCGGGGCCAGGGCCGAAGTGAAGATCCATCAACTCAAGGTCGAGCCGGCGGCGATCAAGTTGGGGGAGCGGATCAACCTGTCCTTCAGCCTGGAGTCCACTGCCGATTCGTCGCAAAAGCTGGTGGTCGACTACGCCATCGACTATGTGAAAAGCGCCGGTCACAGCGCGTCCAAGGTGTTCAAGCTCAAGGCATTTACCCTGGGTGCCGGAGAACATCACACCATCAGCCGTGGCCAACATATCCGTGAATTGACCACGCGCAAGCACTATCCCGGCAAGCATGCGGTTCACGTGCTGGTGAACGGTGAGCGGCTGGGAAGCGTCGAGTTTGAACTCGCAAAATAATCCTTAAAACATTAACGAAGGCTCTAGATCGGGCCTTACAGCGTAATTAATTGTCGGACAATGCTAGGCATTCGTGTTGCGATCCATTATCATCCGGCGCCTTCTCGGTACCCCTAGGGTACTTGTGTCAATGTTCCACCTGAGGCGCCCATGCTCCGTTTTTCGTTTTACCGTCCCCTGATCTGCATCAGCTGGGGGCTTGCCAGTCACAGCGCGCTTGCCGCCCTGCAACCAATGGCCGAAGCCCCACTGGCCAGCGACACCGAGCTGCATTGCCACTTCAACCGCGACGCCAGCGTCGACTGCACTACCCGCTTTCACTACACCATCCTCAAGCCAAGCGGCCGCGAAATGCTCTCGCGGATCGACTTCAGCTACCAGGAAGAAGACGGCTTCGAACTGATCAAGGCCGAGTCCACCCAGCCCGGCGGCAAACCTGTGCCCCTGGACCCGACGCAAATCGACACCCGCACCGCCCCCAACCCGGACCAGGGTTTCTCCCGGGAAAAACAGACCTCGCTGGCGTTTCCCAACCTGCGGGTCGGCACGCAAATCCGCTACACGGTGCGCGAACATCACCCGGCCAAACCGCTGATGACCGAGTTCTACTACGCCTTGCAGTTCGGCCCCAACGCCGCACGGCGCGACCACTTCAAGGCACGCTTCACCGCCGAGCGGCCGATCGAGTGGCGCAGCGAATTGATGGAGGGTTTCAGCATTACGCCATCGGCCAATCGCAAGACCCTGGACGTGGTGCAAAAGGCCCCGACCTACCTCAGCTACATCAACGAATCCGCCAACGCCTACATACGCCACGCCCCGCGTATCGAAGTCGGCAGCTCCCTGGATCGCCAGCAGTACTTCGGCGGCTTTGCCGAACGCTACAACCAGATTCTCGGCGCCAAGCTGCCGCCCCAGGGCGCCGCCGCCGTGGCCGCCGTTCGCGGCTTGCCACCGGCACAACAGGTGGCCGGCCTGATGCAGCACATCAACGACCACTACCGTTACCTGGGCGACTGGCGCGCCTCGGATCGCGGCTATGTACCCTTCAGCCTGGCGGAGATCGAACAGCACGGCTACGGCGACTGCAAAGACCTTTCGACGCTGCTGGCGGCCATGCTCAAGGCCAGCGGAATCAAGGCCGAGCCCGCCTGGGTCAGCCGTGGCGATGTGGTTAACCCGCTGCTGATTCCCGGCACCGGCGCACCGAACCACGCCATCGTCCGCGCCGAAGTCGATGGCCAGGTGTGGTGGCTGGACCCGACCAACCCGATCTTCGCCCCCGGCCAGACCCTGCCCGACATCCAGGACCGCTGGGTGCTGGTGACCAACGCCGAGGGCCAGGTACGTGAAGAACACATCCCGCTGCAACCCGCCGCCCCCACGTTGATCCTCGACAAACAGGAGCGCTTCGACGCCCAGGGCACCGCCCGGGTCTCGGCCACCGTTGATTTTCGCGGCATGCCGCTGATGCAACTGAGCGTCGCCGACCGCCAGCAAGGCGCCACCGCCAGCGACCAGAACATCTGCGACAACTTCGGCAAACAGATCACCGACTGCCAGGTCGAGCGCCCCGCCACCGCCTTCTTGATCCCGGCCAGCTACAAGGTCAGCGCCACCCTGACGGACATGCGGCCCCTGGAACCGCTGGGCAACGACCACGTCTACAACGATGCCTTGCTGCAAGAGAAATGGGACGGTCTGCTCAACTACCGCCGCAATGGGCAACTGGCCGACTTGTACATAGGCAACCCCGAGACGCTGGATTACACCATCACACTGTCGGGTGGGCAGATCGACAAGGACATCAAGGCTTGCCAGGTACGCTCGCCGTGGTACGACCTGGACCTGACGGGTGAGCGCGTCAAGGGCGACTGGCGTTATCACTACGTCCTGACGCAGAAAATACGCTGGCTGACCCACGATGAAATTGTCAGCGCGCCGTTTGAAAAAATGATCAAGGAGATCCGTGCCTGTGGTGAGCAGGTGCATCAGGTGGTGAAGCTCTAACCCTCCCCCAGCAAAACCCCTTGCTCCCGCGCGCAGAGTTCCACCAGGTAATCCCACAACACCCGCAACCTGACCGACTTGTGCAGCTCGCGCCGGGAGCTGATCCAGTAGCTGCGCTGGATGCTCTCCGCCGGCAGCAGCGGCACCAGGTCCGGGTCGCTCGCCGCCATGAAGCACGGCAATACGGCAATTCCCAACCCCGAGCGCGCCGCCTGGTGCTGGGCGATCACGCTGGTGCTGTGGAACACCACTTTGGGGTTGCGGCAGAAACTGCTGAGGAATTTCAATTCCTGGCTGAACAGCAAATCATCGACGTAATCGATCCAGGCGTGCACCGCCAGGTCTTCGCGTTTTTCAATCGGCGGTGTGCGGTCCAGGTAGCTGCGGCTGGCGTAGAGCGCCAGCCGGTAGTCGGTGAGTTTGCGAGTCACCAGTTGGTCGACGCTGGGGCGTTCGAGGTGGATGCTGATTTCCGCTTCGCGGTTGAGGATGCTGACAAACCGTGGCACTGCTAGCAGTTCCACTTCCAGGCCCGGGTAGCGTTCGAACAGGCCGCCCATGCGACTGGCCAGGAACATCACGCCCAAACCCTCGGCCACCCCCAGGCGGATCTTGCCCAGGGGCGCGGCGGAATGAGTCAGTTCTTCTTCGGCCAGCAGCGCCACGTTTTCCATGGCTTCGGCATGTTTGAGCAGGGCTTCGCCGGAGGGCGTGAGTTCGTAACCCTGGGCGTGCTGCACGAACAGCGCAGTGCCCAGGCTTTTCTCGATGGCCTCGATGTGCCGGGCCACGGTGGCGTGGGTGGTTTTCAGGCGTTGCGCCGCCGTGAGCAAGCGTCCGCTACGCTGTAACTCAAGAAAGAACCGCAGATCATTCCAGTCGAACATGCCTTCCCCTTCTTCCCCTGAACAGCAGCGTTGTCTAAAAACGCACAGCAGCTGGGTAAAAACTAACATTTTTAAGACGAAAACTAACAACTAGGATGGAACCAATAAGAAAAACAAGCGAGGTCACAGATGCATTCTGCAGCTGCTGAATACGATTACGTGGTGGTAGGCGCCGGCCCGGCGGGCTGCCTGCTGGCCAATCGACTGTCTGCCAACCCTGCCCATCGCGTGTTGCTGCTTGAAGCAGGCGGTCGCGATAACTACCCCTGGATCCATATTCCCGTCGGCTACCTGTTCTGCATCGGCAACCCACGCACCGACTGGTGCTTCAAGACCGAAGCCCAGGAAGGCCTGCAAGGCCGTGCGCTGAGCTACCCGCGCGGCAAGGTGCTGGGCGGTTGCTCGTCCATCAACGGCATGATCTACATGCGCGGCCAGGCCCGGGATTACGACGGCTGGGCCGAGGACAATCCCGGCTGGGCCTGGAAGGATGTGCTGCCGCTGTTCAAGCAGAGCGAAAACCATTTTGCCGGTGCCTCGCAATTTCACAGTGACGCCGGTGAATGGCGGGTTGAGCAACAGCGCCTGCACTGGCCGATCCTCGATGCGTTTCGTGAGGCGGCGCAGCAAAGCGGTATCGACAGCATCAGCGACTTCAACCAGGGCGACAACGAAGGCTGTGGCTATTTCCAGGTCAATCAGAAATCCGGCGTGCGCTGGAATGCGGCCAAGGCGTTTCTCAAGCCGATCCGCCAGCGGCCCAACCTGACGGTGATGACCGAGGTTGAAGTCGACCGCGTACTCCTGGAGAACGGCCGTGCGGCGGCGGTGGTTGCTCGCCGGCAAGGCCAGCCAGTCACGTGGCGGGCGCGCAAGGAAATCATCCTGTGCGCCGGCTCCGTCGGTTCGCCCGGCATCCTGCAACGCTCCGGTATCGGCCCCTCCAGCGTGCTCAAGCCTTTGGGCATCGATGTGCTGCACGAGTTACCCGGCGTGGGCGGCAACCTGCAGGATCACCTGCAACTGCGCCTGATCTACAAGCTGGAAAACGCCCGCACTCTGAACCAGATCGCCGGCACCGTGTGGGGCAAGATGGGCATGGGCCTGCGCTACCTGTATGACCGCAGCGGCCCGCTGTCCATGGCCCCCAGCCAGCTTGGCGCGTTCGCCCGTTCCGGGCCGGAGCAGACGTCGGCCAACCTCGAATACCACGTGCAACCGCTGTCCCTGGAGCGCTTTGGCGAACCACTGCACGGGTTCCCGGCCTTCACCGCTTCGGTGTGCGACTTGCGCCCGCAAAGCCGTGGCCGCATCGACATTCGCTCGGCCAACCCGGCAGACGCACCGCTGATCCGCCCCAACTACCTCAGCCATCCGGAAGACCTGCGGGTGGCCGCCGACGCCATTCGCCTGACCCGACGCATCGTCTCGGCGCCGGCCCTGAAGCAATTCAACCCGGTGGAGTACCTGCCCGGCGCAGAACTGCAGACGGACGAACAACTGCAGGAAGCCGCCGCCCGCATTGGCACCACGATTTTCCATCCAGTGGGCACCTGCCGCATGGGCAGCGACAAGGACGCGGTGGTCGACGCCCAACTGCGAGTGCACGGGGTTCCCGGCCTGCGCATCGCCGACGCGTCGGTCATGCCACGCATCACTTCAGGCAACACCTGCTCACCGACGCTGATGATCGCGGAAAAAGCCGCGCAGCTTATCCTTTCGCCGAACACAAGGAGCCTCGCCCCGGAGAAAGAACTGACCTTACCGGCTTGACCTGCGGGAGCCCGGCTTGCCGGCGGTGGCGTTTTCAAGCGTTGTGCACAGCTTAAGAGCGCCATCGCCGGCAAGCCGGGCGCCTACAGGGGAATAGCGGCGCCGATGTGGCGCCGACAGTGGAACAACAATAAATAATCACTGTGAGGGCTACCCAAATGTCAGAACACGCTCAACCCCTGGGCTCCGCCACCAAGGCGCGAGACAGCAACGACACACAGAAAGTCATCTTCGCCTCCTCCCTCGGGACGGTGTTCGAGTGGTATGACTTCTTCCTCTATGGCGCCCTCGCGGCGGTGATCAGCAAGCAGTTCTTTGCCGGGGTCAACGACACCACGGCGTTTATCTTTGCCCTGATGGCCTTCGCCGCCGGCTTTGTGGTGCGCCCGTTCGGCGCGCTGGTGTTCGGTCGGCTGGGCGACATGATCGGGCGCAAGTACACCTTCCTCGCCACCATCATCCTGATGGGCCTGGCGACTTTCTGCGTCGGCCTGCTGCCGACCTATTCGAGCATCGGCATTGCCGCACCGATCATCCTCGTGGCACTGCGCATGCTCCAGGGCCTGGCGCTGGGCGGCGAGTACGGCGGTGCAGCCACTTACGTGGCCGAGCACGCCCCGGCGGGCAAACGCGGCTTCCACACCAGCTGGATTCAATCCACCGCGACCCTCGGCCTGCTGCTGTCGCTGCTGGTGGTGCTGGCGTGCCGTTACTTCACCGGCGACCAATTCGAAGTGTGGGGCTGGCGCCTGCCGTTCCTGCTGTCGATCGTGCTGTTGGGCATCTCCACCTGGATCCGCCTGAGCCTGCACGAGTCGCCGGCGTTCCTGAAAATGAAAGAGGAAGGCAAGGCCAGCAAGTCGCCGATCCGCGAGTCGTTCGGCAAATGGGAAAACCTCAAGATCGTGCTGATTGCGCTGTTCAGCATCAACGCCGGCCAGGCAGTGACGTTCTATGCCGCGCAGTTTTATGTGCTGTTCTTCCTCACACAGTTTTTGAAGATGGATCCGGCGCTGGCCAACATGCTGCTGATCATCAGCGTGGTGATTGGTGCACCGTTCTTCATCTTCTTCGGCTGGCTTTCGGACAAGCTGGGGCGCAAGCCGGTGTTGATGGTCGGCCTGCTGCTGGCCACCGCGCTGTACTTCCCGATCTTCAAGGGCCTGGCGCACTACACCAACCCGGCGATGGACCACGCCAGCCGCCAGTCGCCGATCACCGTATTGGCAGACCCGGCAACCTGCACCTTCCAGTTCGACCCGGTGGGCAAGGCGCGTTTTGACAGCCCGTGCGACAAGGTCAAGACCTTCCTGGTGAAACAGGGCCTGCCGTATGAAAGCGCGGCCGCCCCGGCGGGCAGCGCAGTGCAGGTGAGCGTGGGTGATGTGCGTATCGACGGTTACGACGAAGCCGCCCTGAAAGGCGCGGTGACCCTGGCGGGTTATCCGCAATCGGCTGATGTGGCCCAGGTCAACAAAACCATGGTGGTGGTGCTGATTGTCGCGCTGATCCTGATCGCCGCCATGTGCTACGGCCCGCTGGCAGCGCTGATGGTGGAGCTGTTCCCGACACGCATCCGCTACACCTCGCTGTCGCTGCCATACCACATCGGGAATGGCTGGTTTGGTGGGTTCCTGCCGACGGTGTCGTTTGCGCTGGTGGTGTACACCGGGGATATTTTCTATGGGCTGTGGTACCCGGTGGTCATTACCGGGGTGAGCCTGATCGTGGGGCTGATTTGCCTGAAAGAGACCAAGAACGTCGATATCGACAATAACTAAACGTCGATCCGGCCGACGCTGGAGTTTCAGTGTGGGAGCGGGCTTGCTCGCGAAAGCGGGGTGTCAGTCGCCGGATAGGTTGACTGATACACCGCGTTCGCGAGCAAGCCCGCTCCCACATTGGGTTTAGCACCAGACACACAAATTGCTGTATATCCATCCAGATAAAAGTTGCCCAATTCTGATTTATTGCTCATCCTGCTCCCCATTCAATTGCGTAGCGAATGTGGTGACCATGCGGCTGTTCCTCTGTGAAAAACCGTCCCAGGCCAAGGATATCGCCGCCGTGCTCGGCGCGACCCGGCGTGGCGACGGTTGTTGGCTGGGTTCAGGCGTGACGGTGACCTGGTGCATCGGCCACCTGCTGGAAACCGCCCCGCCCGACAGCTACGACGCCAAGTACAAGCGCTGGGTGCTGGCCGACCTGCCGATCATCCCCGAAAAGTGGAAGATGCTGGTCAAGCCCAAGACTGCCAGCCAGTTCAAGGCGGTCAAGCGTCTGCTGGGGGAAGCCCAGGAACTGGTGATCGCCACCGATGCCGACCGTGAGGGCGAGATGATCGCCCGTGAGCTGGTGGAGCATTGCCGTTATCGCGGCCCCATCCAGCGGCTATGGCTCTCGGCGCTCGACGACGCGTCGATCCGCAAGGCCCTGGCCTCGTTGAAGCCCGGTGCTGAAACCTTCAGCCTCTACCATTCGGCCCTTGGCCGCTCCCGTGCCGACTGGCTGATCGGGATGAACATGAGCCGCCTGTTTACCCTGCTGGGCCAACAGTCCGGCTACCAGGGCGTGTTGCCGGTCGGCCGTGTGCAAACCCCGACCTTGCGCCTGGTAGTGGACCGGGACCGCAGCATTGCCGACTTTGTACCCGTCGCTTATTGGGCCATCGATGTGGATCTGCTCCACGACGACATCACCTTCACTGCGCAATGGCGCGCGACCGAAGACGCCTGTGACGATCAGGGCCGCTGCCTCAATCCGCAGCTTGCCCGGGACGCCGCCAATGCCATGAGCAACGCCGCCAGCGCCCGGCTGGTCAAACTGCGTACCGAGCGCATGCGCGACGTCGCGCCCCTGCCCTTCGACCTCGGCACCCTGCAGGAAATCTGCTCGAAAAAGCTTGGCCTCGGCGCTCAGGAAACCCTGGATGTTGCGCAGTCGCTCTACGAAACCCACAAGGTCATCACTTACCCGCGCAGCGATTGCGGCTACCTGCCCCTTAGCCAGCACGGCGACGCGCCGAAAATTCTCGCGGCGCTGGGGCGGGCCGATCCGGCAGTGAACGCGTTGATGCCGCACATGGATCCACAACGCCGGTCACGAGCCTGGAACGACGCCAAGGTCAGCGCTCACCACGGCATCATTCCCACCGGCGCCGGCAAGGATGTCGGGCAATTGACGGGCAAGCATCGCGCCGTCTACACCTTGATTCGTGCCCGCTACCTCGCGCAGTTCCTGCCCAACCACGAGTACGACCGTACCCAGGCAGATTTCGATTGTGCCGGTGAAGCCTTGCGGGCTGTCGGTAAAGTCATCGTCGAGCCGGGCTGGAAACGCGCATTGCCGGAAGCATTGGCACCGGCCAAGGGCCGTGAAGCACCTGCGCCGCAGTCCTTGCCAAAACTGGTTCAGGGGCAGGACTACGCCGTGGCCAAGGTCAACCTCAAGGACCTGTGGACCCAGCCACCCAAACCCTTCACCGAAGGCGACCTGATCAAGGCGATGAAAAACGTCGCCAAGCTGGTGGAAGACCCGCTGCTCAAGCAAAAGCTCAAGGACACCACCGGGATCGGCACCGAAGCCACCCGCGCCGGGATCATCCAGGGCCTGCTGGACCGCGGCTACCTGGTGAAAAACGGCAAGGCGCTGTCGGCAACACCCGCCGCTTTCAGCCTGATTGATGCAGTGCCACGGGCAATTGCCGACCCCGGTACCACCGCTATCTGGGAGCAGGCACTGGACATGGTACAAAGCGGCGAGATGAGCCTGGAAGAGTTCGTCGCCAAACAGGCCGCATGGATGAGCAAACAGGTGACCCGCTGCACTGGCATGCGCCTGACCATCAGCGGCCCGGCCAGCCCGGCCGGACGTGGCGCCACACCGTGGAAAAACAAACGCAAATCGGCCAAGCGCAAGACGGCCACCAGCCCGAAGCGGGCGGCAAAACCGGCAAACAAGGGCTGAGAAGCACTAAGAAATCGCGACAATGACGTTTTTCGACGGGATGTATGCCGCTTTGGACCTTGCCCTGCTGCAGGCCATCCAGGATTCTGTAGGGCCTGCTAACCTCCCAACAATAACAACACCGGAGTGGCCTCCATGAAAACCGTTGCCCAAGTGCTGAAGTCCAAAGACCAGCATAACCATCAAGTCCACACCATCCCCCACGACCATACGGTATTTGAGGCCTTGATCGTGATGGCTTCGAAAAACGTCGGGGCCTTGCCAGTGCTCCAGGACGGCAAGGTGGTGGGCATCATCAGTGAACGAGACTATGCCCGCAAGGTCATCCTCCATGGATTGTCTTCGGTGAAGACCAAAGCCCACGAGATCATGAATTCACCGGTGATCACCGTCGACACTCACCAGACTGTCGAGACGTGCATGACGATCATGACCGACCGACATCTGCGGCACCTGCCTGTGGTGGAGAACGGCGAGTTGCTTGGCTTGCTGTCCATCGGCGACCTGGTCAAGGAAGCGATTGCCGAACAGGCCGACCTGATCAAACAGCTGGAGCAGTACATTCGCGGCGAATAATCATTGGGGAACCCATGCTCGATACCCTGCAACATCAAGTCGATAACCAGCTCGACAACCTGCACCGGGCCATGGCCGAACGGCGCTTCCTGGTGCTGACCGGTGCGGGTATCAGCACCTCTTCGGGGATTCCCGATTATCGCGACAGCGAAGGCGTGCGCCGGGGCAAGGCACCGATGATGTACCAGGAGTTCCTCGCAACCCCACAGGCGCGCCGCCGCTACTGGGCGCGGGCGATGCTCGGCTGGCCAAGGGTGCGTGTCGCGCAGCCGAACGCGGCGCATATCGCCCTGGCCACTCTGCAGCAACGCCAGCGCATTACCGGGCTGATCACCCAGAACGTCGACACCCTGCACGACCAGGCCGGCAGCCATGATGTGATCGAACTCCACGGCAGCCTGCACCGGGTGCTGTGCCTGGATTGCCAGCAGACCAGCGAGCGGGATCTGATCCAGCGCCAGATGGAAGCCGAGAACCCGTACCTGGCGGGTGTGGATGCCGTCCAAGCCCCCGATGGTGACACCTTGCTGGACCCGGCCTTTGAAGGACGTTTCCAGGTGCCCCGCTGCCCCCATTGCGGTGGGCAACGGTTGAAGCCGGATGTGGTGTTTTTCGGCGAGAACGTCGCCCAGGGCACCGCCGCCAAAGCGATGGCGGCCGTGGGCGACGCAGAAGGATTGCTGGTGGTGGGTTCGTCGCTGATGGCGTATTCGGCGTTTCGGTTGTGCAAGGCGATGGTTGAGCAAGGCAAGCCAGTGATCGCCATCAATCTGGGCAAGACCCGGGGCGACGAATTGCTGCAACTCAAGATCGAAGCCTCCTGCGAACGTTTGTTGCCGTTGCTGGCAGAACGCCTGGGATAGCCCAATCCTGCTTTTCTGTGGCGAGGGAGCTTGCTCCCGCTGGGCTGCGCAGCAGCCCCAAAACCGACAACCGAATGATTCCTGAAGAACCGCAGTCAGCCTGGTGGGGGCGCTTCGCCCCTCAGCGGGAGCAAGCTCCCTCGCCACAAAAAGCCCCCCGGATCCCGCGACCTGCCCGCACGAAAAGTGACGCCCAAGTCATGTTTTCCGCTCACACCCCCGCCCTGCAAGGATTTATGTAGTGCTCAAAAATAATCACTACATAATCGTTGACGTAACCGTTTTGTAATTGCATGATTCAAGCGTCTCCCGGATCGGGAGCGTTGGTAACACGCGTTTTGAACAAGCTCGTCTGACCGCCGAGCTGTTTTTTCCGGATGTGCACTGCCCACAAGGCAGATTGATGAAGCTGACCGGCCCGAAAGGATCGGTACAAGGAGCTCAAACGCTGCTTGTCTTCGTTATGAAACCATTGCGTAGCAGGTCATCAGCAAGACTACATGCATCGGTTCAAGACCCTGCCCGTATTCGGCAGACAGTCGCTGACGCCCGGTTTTCTGAGCCGGAGACAACTTAGTAGTTTTAACGGATCAACTAGAGATCGCCAACTGGTCAAGGGGCTTACACATGAATCTGAACAACCAACCAACTATCGATGAATTGGCTGAGATGTTCGCAGCGCAGAAAGACACGCTCGACGACCATATCCTCTGGATTGGTAAATCGGGCCAGGTCCATATTGACTGCCTGGCGCCCCACACCGTGGAAGAAGAGTTCGACAGGAATAACCGTGAACTGGCAGCGCGCCTGAAGATGTACCGCCGCGGCCAGGGTTATGTCGGCAAGAAAGCCGCCGCCGATCGCAACTTTATCGAGCAGGTCTTCCATACACTTAATACCGAGTGGCAGAACCTTAAAGGCCATTCGCAAGTTAAGGTGATCGACAGATACTGCTGATAACTACGCACTTATCACTTAAGCCTGCTCGCTTAAAACGAGCAGGCTTTTTTATGGCCGACGGTTATTGCAACAACGCCGGGAAACGCCCCTTCCCCGCTTCATCGCAAAAAATATCAAACATGGCCTGGGCCGCCGCTGAAAGTTCGTGGCCGGGCTTGGTCAGTACACCAATCGGCCGTTCGATCACCGGATCGCTCAAGGTGATGCAATGGGCGCCTGCTTCCTGCATTTGGCGTGCACACAACGCCGGCACTGCACTCACGCCCAAGCCACTGGCAACCATCTTGCCCACCGTCGCCAGTTGATGGCTCTCCAGGGCTACGGGCAGCTTCAGGTCCAGCGCCTTCAGGTGTTCTTCAAGCATCACTCGTACCGTGGACGGGCGCTGCAAGGTGATGAAGGGTTGTTCCAGCAGGGTGTGCCAGGCGATATCGGAGCGGCGTGCCAATGGCGAGTCACCGGGCACCACCGCCACAAAGCGGTCCACATACAGCGGGGTGAACACCAGCGATGAGCTTTCCGACGGTTCAAACGCCACGCCCAACTCCACTTGGCGATCGCGGACCATTTCCAGCACCTGCTCGTTGATCACGTCATTCACCGTTACGTTGACCTGAGGATAGCGCGCGCGAAAAATCTTCAGGATCGGTGGCAGCAGGTTTCCGGCAAACGACGGCATCGCCGCCACCGTTACCCGCCCGCGCTGCAGGGTGAAACGCTGGCGCAACTCATCCTCGGCATTGTCCCAATCGGCGATCAGGCGCCGGGCCAGGGGCAGTAGCGATTCCCCTTCGGGAGTCAGCGCGACATTGCGCGTATTGCGGCTGAACAGCCGCCCGCCCAGGCCTTCTTCCAGACCTTTGATGGTCAGGCTCAAGGCCGACTGGGAAAGATGCAAACGCTCACAGGCGGCCGCAAAGCTCAAGGTCTGGGCTACGGCAAGAAAGGCGCGCATCTGTTTAACTGTCATCAAGCTTCTCCCGATGGCTAAGGACTATGCTGTTTTTTAAATCAATCAACCTTAAAAAACAACTTAACAAATCAATCCGTCGGCGCAACACTCGGTTCATATGGCTGGCCCACAAACAATAAAAGAGGTGCATATGGCAGGTTTTGATAAACGCGTAGCGTCCTATGAAGAGGCGCTGGCAGGCCTGGAAGATGGCATGACGGTACTTGCCGGTGGTTTTGGCCTGTGCGGCATCCCGGAAAACCTCATTGCCGAAATCAAGCGCAAGGGCACCCGCAACCTGACCGTGGTCTCCAACAACTGCGGCGTCGACGGCTTCGGCCTGGGCCTGCTGCTGGAAGGCAAGCAGATCAGCAAGGTCTTCGCGTCCTACGTCGGTGAAAACGCCCTGTTCGAGAAGCAACTGCTCAGCGGCGAAATCGAAGTGGTCCTGACGCCCCAAGGCACCCTCGCCGAAAAACTGCGCGCAGGCGGTGCCGGCATCCCGGCCTTCTTCACCGCCACCGGCGTCGGCACGCCAGTCGCTGAAGGCAAGGAAACCCGCGAGTTCAACGGTCGCCCGTACCTGATGGAAGAATCCATCACCGGCGACTTCGCCATCGTCAAAGGCTGGAAAGCCGACCACTTCGGCAATGTGATCTATCGCCACACCGCCCAGAACTTCAACCCGCTGGCCGCCACCGCCGGCAGGATCACCGTGGTCGAAGTCGAAGAAATCGTCGAACCGGGCGAGCTGGACCCGGCGCATATCCACACCCCAGGGATCTACGTCGACCGGATCATTTGCGGCACCTTCGAGAAGCGCATCGAACAGCGCACCCTCCGCAAATAATCCACCAGCCCAAATAATAAGGAGACAAAAAATGGCTCTTACCCGCGAACAAATGGCTCAACGCGTCGCCCGCGAAATGCAGGACGGTTTCTACGTCAACCTCGGCATCGGCATTCCGACCCTGGTGGCCAACTACATCCCAGAAGGCATGGAGGTCATGCTGCAGTCGGAAAACGGCCTGCTGGGCATGGGTCCGTTTCCTACTGAAGAAACCATCGATGCCGACATGATCAACGCCGGCAAACAGACCGTCACCGCGCGCATTGGCGCGTCGATCTTCTCCTCGGCCGAATCCTTCGCGATGATTCGCGGCGGCCACGTCGACCTGACCGTGCTCGGCGCGTTTGAGGTCGATGTACAAGGCAACATCGCCTCGTGGATGATCCCCGGCAAGCTGGTCAAGGGCATGGGCGGCGCGATGGACCTGGTGGCCGGTGCCGAGAACATCATCGTGATCATGACCCACGCGTCCAAGGACGGTGAATCCAAGTTGCTCAGCCGCTGCAGCCTGCCGCTGACCGGCGCCAACTGCATCAAGCGCGTGCTGACGGACCTGGCCTACCTGGAAATCGAAAATGGCGCTTTTGTCCTCAAGGAACGCGCACCTGGCGTCAGTGTTGAAGAGATCGTCAGCAAGACAGCCGGTAAACTGATCGTCCCGGACAACGTTCCAGAAATGCACTTCCAGTGAGGACAGATTCCATGCAAGACGTCGTGATTGTTGCTGCCACCCGCACCGCCGTGGGCAGCTTCCAAGGTTCGCTGGCAAGCATCCCGGCCCCGGAGCTGGGGGCTGCGGTGATTCGTCGCCTGCTGGAGCAGACCGGCATCGACCCGGCACTCGTGGATGAAGTGATCCTTGGCCAGGTGCTCACCGCCGGCAGCGGCCAGAACCCGGCCCGCCAGGCCTCGATCCTCGCCGGCCTGCCCCACGCCGTGCCGGCGCTGACCCTGAACAAGGTCTGCGGCTCGGGGCTCAAGGCCCTGCACCTGGGCGCACAAGCGATCCGTTGCGGCGATGCCGAGGTAATCATCGCCGGCGGCATGGAGAACATGAGCCTGGCCCCGTACGTATTGCCGGCCGCCCGCACCGGCCTGCGCATGGGCCATGCGAAGATGATCGACAGCATGATCACCGACGGTCTGTGGGATGCGTTCAACGACTACCACATGGGCATCACCGCCGAGAACCTGGTGGACAAGTACGGCATCAGCCGTGAAGCCCAGGACGCCTTCGCCGCCGCCTCCCAGCAAAAAGCCACGGCGGCCATTGAAGCCGGGCGTTTCAGCGATGAGATCACGCCGATCCTGATTCCCCAGCGCAAGGGCGACCCGGTGGCCTTCGCCGTGGACGAACAGCCACGGGCGGGCACCACCGCCGAATCCCTGGCCAAGCTCAAGCCGGCCTTCAAGAAAGACGGCACCGTCACCGCCGGCAACGCATCCAGCCTCAACGACGGCGCGGCTGCCGTGCTGCTGATGAGCGCGGACAAAGCCAAGGCGCTCGGCTTGCCAGTGCTGGCCCGAATCGCCAGCTACGCCAACGCCGGCGTCGATCCCGCGATCATGGGCATTGGCCCGGTATCGGCCACCCGCCGCTGCCTGGACAAGGCCGGCTGGAGCCTGGGCGACCTGGACCTGATCGAAGCCAACGAAGCCTTTGCCGCGCAGTCACTGGCGGTGGGCAAAGAGCTGGAATGGGACGCGGCCAAGGTCAACGTCAACGGCGGCGCGATTGCCATCGGCCACCCGATTGGCGCGTCAGGCTGCCGTGTGCTGGTGACCCTGCTGCATGAAATGATCAAGCGTGACGCCAAGAAAGGCCTGGCCACCCTGTGCATCGGTGGCGGGCAAGGTGTAGCCCTGGCCCTTGAACGCAGCTGATTTCAAAGAGCAACATGGAAAAGGCCCGGTTCCACGAAAACCGGGCCTTTTCTTTATCGGTCAGTCCCGCGCCTGGGGCACCGCAAACACCGCATTTGCCCGCACCACCACCTTCTCCCCGACCTGCACGCTGACCGTGGCAAACGCCATCTGCCGCCCGCGCTTGTGATGCTCCAGACGCACCTCGACCCACTCCCCTACCTGCACCGCGCCGAGATAGTCCAGGGTCATGCTCGCCGTGATCAACGGCAGCGGCGGCTCGCTGGAAAACGCCATGGCGTAGCCCATGCCCACATCCGCCAGGGTGGCCAGCACGCCACCGTGCACGGTGCCGCGTCCGTTGGCGTGGCGGTTGTCGGCGCGCAGGCCGATTTCCAGCTGCAAGCCTTCACCTCGGCTATACACCGGGCCAAGCAGGTCCAGGAGTGGGCTGCTGCGACGCAGCGGGGTAAAGCCTTCGGGGATGGCATGGGCAGTCATGTCAGGTTCTTCCTTGGGGACAAGGCTGGAGGTGTATCCCACCGCAGCCATCCGGACCATCAACATCAGCCCGGTAAATCCCCGGTGATAAGCCTAACGCTTCATGCAGCGCTGATAACGCTCATCCACGCGCTTGGCAAACCAGGCCGTGGTGAGGTTGCGGGTGATCTTCGGGCTTTTCAGCACGATGCCCGGCAGGATCGCCCGCGGCACCGGTTTGCCGGCGGCCTTGTCGGCCAGGGCGAACACACGCTGGTACAGGGTGGTGTCTTCAAAATCCAGGCGCTCGCCCTGCTCCAGCTGGCTGCGGATGCTCGGGTTGCGCATGTCCAGCGCCTTGCCCAGTGAGCGCACTGCCAGCTCGGTGGTGCCTGGCAGGAACGAGCCGTAGTTGATCAAATCACCGTCCAGCGCCAGCGTGGTACCCGAGACCCGGCTGACCGCTGCCTGGAATGCGGCGTTGCGGCTGGCGTACCAACCGGCATTGAAATCGGCGAAGCGGTACAGCATCTGGTCGTAATTCACCGGGTAGCCCAGCAGATGGGTGATGCCAAAGTACATGCCGCCTCGGCGGGTAAACACTTCCCGGCGGATGCTGCCATCCACGGTGTAGGGATAATCCCGGGCCTGCTTCTGTGCGAAGTCGATGCTGACCTGCATCGGGCCTGCGGTATGCACCGGGTTGAAGCCGCCAAACAGCGTATTGCCCAAGGGCACGACACTAATGAAGTCGTCAAAGATTCCACTCAAATCCCGCTCGGTGCGCGCAGCGTTCAAGCGCTCGGCGTAGGACTTGCCGGTGGGCGAGCGCAGTTGCAGCGCCGTGCGCACCAGCACCGCCGGCACGTGGACTTTAGCGGCGCGGCGCAGGATTTCGTCCTGGGCGATCTTGCCCATGTTCGGTACCGGCGGGTCAACCTGATAGGTGGACTCCTGCTCGGTCACGGCCAATACCGCGCAGATGTTTTCCGTGCTGGGGTAGATTTTCTGCGTATTGAAGGCGGTGTAGATGTCCTGGGCCCAGCCGCCACGATCCGGCACGCTGGCCGGCATCAGCCGCACGATCTGCGCCTTTACCTCGGCTTCGCTGCGCTCCGGCAGTTGCTGGGTGCGCTGGCTGGAGCAGCCGGCCAGTACCAATAAGGTGGTAAGGCACAGGATGAGGCGAGATGAACGCATGGGGCTTCCTTGGGCGACAATGGGCCAGTCTTGGCAGATATCGACCGGTAAGTCTAACCGGGGTTCGCCGACCTGCCGCACTCGCCAAAAAAACCGCAACGTGAAAGGATCAGGCTCCCGTCGTTCCTACAAGGAGTTTGAATGCCATGCTTAGCCTGAACTTCCTGATCACCTGCCTGATCGTCGTGCTCATTCCCGGCACCGGCGTGATCTTCACCGTGTCCACCGGACTGACCGCCGGCAAGCGCGCCAGTGTGTTCGCCGCGCTGGGCTGCACCGCCGGGATCGTCCCGCACTTGTTGGCCTCCGTGCTTGGGCTGTCCGCCCTGCTGCATACCAGCGCCCTGGCGTTCGAAGCCCTCAAGTATGCCGGCGCCGCCTACTTGCTGTACCTCGCCTATGCCACCTGGCGGGACCGCTCGGCCTTTGCCATGAACGACGCACCGACGATTTCCAGCGCCAACAGCCTGATGGTGCGAGGCCTGTTGCTGAATATTCTGAACCCCAAGCTGACGATTTTCTTCCTGGCGTTCCTGCCGCAATTCGTCACCCCGGGCGCGGGCGCACCGGCCCTGCAAATGCTGTTGCTGAGCAGTGTATTCATGGCGATGACGTTTGCGGTGTTTGTGATTTATGGCCTGCTGGCCAATGTGTTCCGCCGCGCGGTGATCGAATCGCCACGTGTACAGAACTGGCTGCGCCGCAGTTTTGCAGCGGCGTTTGCGGGGTTGGGGCTGAACCTGGCATTTGCCCAGCGCTAAGTTGCAAGCAGCCGCGAACAGCCTTCTTGTGGCGAGGGAGCTTGCTCCCGCTGGACTGCGCAGCAGGCCCATTTTCAGGGCCGCTGCGCGCCCCAGCGGGAGCAAGCTCCCTCGCCACAGGTTACTTAGATCCCGGCGAGTGCCAGGTCCCTCGCCACAGGTTACTTAGATCCCGGCGAGTGCCAGGTCCATCGCGAAGTAGGTGAAGATCAAGTCCGCACCGGCGCGCTTGATCGAGCCCAGGGTTTCCCGCACTACGCGGGCTTCGTCGATCGCGCCCGCCTGGGCGCCGAACTTGATCATCGCGTACTCGCCGCTGACCTGGTACGCCGCCACCGGCAAACGCGAGGCTTCGCGGATGTCGCGGATGATGTCCAGGTACGCGCCGGCCGGCTTGACCATCAGCGCGTCCGCACCTTCCTGCTCATCCAGCAACGATTCGCGCACCGCTTCGCGGCGGTTCATCGGGTTCATCTGGTAGCTCTTGCGATCGCCCTTCAGCGCGCTGCCGCCGGCTTCGCGGAACGGGCCGTAGAGGGCCGAGGCGAACTTGGTGGAATAGGCCATGATCGGGATATGGCTGAAGCCTGCTTCATCCAGGGCCCGGCGAATGGCCTGGACCTGCCCGTCCATCGCGGCAGACGGCGCGATCACATCGGCACCGGCACGAGCGGCAGCCACAGCTTGCTTGCCAAGGTTGACCAGGGTGCGGTCGTTGTCGACTTCGGCGCCGTGCATCACGCCGCAATGGCCGTGGTCGGTGTATTCGCAGAAACAGGTATCGGACATCACGATCATTTCCGGCACCGCATCCTTGATGATCGAGGACATGCGCGACACCAGGCCACGCTCTTGCCAGGTGTCACTGCCCGAGGCGTCCAGGTGGTGGGACACGCCGAAGGTCATCACCGACTTGATCCCGGCTTTCGCATAGCGTTCGATCTCGCCGGCCAGCTTCGACTCGGGAATGCGCTGCACCCCGGGCATGCTGGTGATCGGCACGAAGTCGTCGATTTCTTCTTCAACGAAGATCGGCAGCACCAAGTCATTGAGGGTGAATTCGCTTTCCTGGAACAGGCCACGCAACTCCGGGGAGCGGCGCAGGCGGCGTGGACGGGCTTCGGGGAACTGGCTGGACATTGATGCTCCTGAAAAAAGGCAGGCCAAAAATCTTTGGGGCGAAAGCTTATGCCTCGTGCACCGCAGAGCACAAACGCCAAGTGCGGAACAGTTTATTGCAGGCTTGGTAACAATTGCATTGATCTAGAGCTGTAGACGGCCTTCAATGCAAACGGCAACCGCGCCGCCGACCCAGATTTCCTCGCCGCTGTGTTCAATGCGGATTCGCCCGGCGCGGCCCATGGCGGTGCCCTGGCTGACCACATAGCGGCTGGGCGCCAACCCCTCGCCCAGCAACCACTGGGCGACACCGGCGTTCAGGCTGCCGGTGGCCGGATCTTCCGGAGCGCCGTCGCCGGCAATAAAGGCCCGCACCTCAAACTGCGCCTCATCGCCATCCCGCTCGGGGTTCCACGGGGCGATCACGCCCACGGCCAAGCCCTGCAACTGCGAATAGTCCGGCCGCAGTGCCAGTACCTGCTCGCGATCCGCCAGCATCACCGCCAGCCAGCCCGCGCCGTTATCCACCCACTGGCTGCGCAAAATCGCACCGGGCTCAAGGTCCAGGGCCCGACGCACGCGCTCGACCAATTCAGCTTCCAGCGGGCCGGAACGCAGCAACGGTGGCGCGATAAACGCCAGTTCATCGCCCTGGCGGCGGATGCGCACCAGGCCGATCTCACACTCCTGGATGATCTCCTCCCCAGCGGGTTGGCCACCGGCCAGCAACCAGGCATGGCAACTGCCCAGGGTCGGATGGCCGGCAAACGGCAATTCCTTGAGGGTCGTGAAGATCCTTACGCGGTAGTCCGCTCGTGGATCACGGGGCTTGAGCAGGAAGGTGGTTTCGCTGAGGTTGGTCCAGTTGGCGAAATCCGCCATCTGCTGGTCGTTCAGGCTGTCGGCGCCCAGCACCACGGCCAACGGGTTGCCCTTGACGGCCACGCTGCTGAAAACGTCCAGTTGTTTGAAGTCGAAAGAAGCCATGCCGGTCCTTATGCTGGGATGTTCAAGCCACGGATCACCGCCGGCCGGGCGACAAACCCGTCCAGGGCCCGCAGTACGTTCGGGAAGTCGGTAATACCCACCAGGTCGCCGGACTCATAGAAGCCGATCAGGTTGCGAACCCACGGGAAGGTGGCGATATCGGCGATGCTGTACTCGTCACCCATGATCCAGGTGCGGCCCAACAGGCGCTTTTCCAGCACGTCCAGCAAGCGGCGCGACTCGGCGACGTAGCGGTCGCGCGGGCGCTTGTCTTCGTAGGCCGCGCCGGCGAATTTGTTGAAGAACCCCACCTGGCCGAACATCGGCCCGATACCGGCCATCTGGAACATCAGCCACTGGATCGTCTCGTAACGCATCGCCGGGTCTTCGGGAAGCAATTCACCGCTCTTCTCGGCGAGGTAGATCAGGATCGCGCCCGACTCGAACAGCCCCAGCGCCTGGCCGCTCGGGCCATTGGGGTCGATGATCGCCGGGATCTTGTTGTTGGGGTTCAGCGACAGGAACTCGCTGGAAAGCTGGTCCTGGGTCTCGAAACTGACCTTGTGCGCCTCGTAGGGCAGGCCGATTTCCTCGAGCATGATCGACACCTTGACCCCGTTGGGCGTGGGCAACGAATACAGCTGCAGACGCTCGGGATGCCGGGCCGGCCATTTGGCGGTGATGGGGAAGTCTGAAAGTGAGTTCATCATGGGACTCCTGATAAAAGTAGGAGAGTAGTGGTTCAGTGCCTATCGTGCATCCGTCTTAATTCAGCAACATCGGCGGGTTAATCTCCTGCACACGGCAAGGATGCCGCCCCATCTCCCCCGCGAAACGAACCAAACTGCCTTGGGGGACTCTTAAAGAGCGCCCGATGGCTGGGCTTGCTTGCCCTGAATCCCTGCACCGAGACTTAGAACCATCATGACCATCAAGCCTCTGTGCCTTGCGAAACGCTTCAAACGCTACTCCTACATCCTGCTGCCGGTATTGCTGGTGAGCGCCGCGGTCGGCCTTAGCCTGGAATCGCGGGTCAGCCGCGCCCAGCCGGTCGACGGCGTGCAAACCCTGGTGTTCCTGCGCCATGGCGAGAAACCTGCCGGGGGCCTCGGCCAACTCAACTGCCAGGGGCTTAACCGTGCGATGAACCTGGCCACCGTGCTGCCGGAAAAATTCGGCAACGCCAACTACGTGTTCGCACCCAACCCGACCCGCAATGTCGAGGAAGGCGAGAAAGACAACTCCTACAGCTACATCCGCCCGTTGATGACCATCAGCCCCAGCGCGATCAAGCTCGGGTTGCCGGTCAACATCAAGTTCTCGGCCAATGACACCAGCGCCCTCGCTGACGAACTGGTGGAAGACAAATACCACAACGCCGTCATCTACACTGCCTGGTCCCATGGGTATCTGCCGGACTTGATCAACAAGGTGGCAAGCGAGGCCGTCGGTGAAAAACATGTGATTACCGACGATTGGTCCGGCAGCGATTTCGATAGCTTGTATGTGTTGACCCTGACCTGGCACAACGGCAAGGCCTCGCTGCTCAGCCGCAACTACAAGCAAGGCCTGGACAATGGCCAGCAGACTTGCCCGGACGCAACGCAAGTCAGCGCCGATATCTGACCGCCCCCGAAGACCCGTGGCGAGGGAGCTTGCTCCCGCTGGAGTGCGAAGCGCTCCCAGAATTTTGGGGCCGCTTCGCAGCCCAGCGGGAGCAAGCTCCCTCGCCACAGTGCTTCGGAGGCGGCCTTGTACAGCGTATGATGTTGCGCTATTGACTCACCTGCGGATCATCTACATGTCCAACCTCTCCTCCACCCAGCCTGCCCGGGGCTGGTCCTTCTGGTGGAAACCAGCGCTGTTCCTGCTGGTGGCCTGCGTCGGCCTCTACTACGTGAAATGGTCGTCCTACTACGCCAAGGCGTTTATCGCGGCAGACAACCACAGCATCGGCGCCTCGATTCTCAACGACCAGCAAAGCGCGCCACTGGCCGCCGCGCTGGCCTATGCCCAGGTGTATTTCCTGGCGATCTGGAAGGCTGCGGTGCTGGCGGTCATTCTCGGCTCATTGCTGCAGGTGCTGATCCCACGGGACTGGCTGCTGCGCCTGTTTGGCCGTGCCGGGCTGGGATCTACCCTGCGTGGCGGGCTGTTCGCCCTGCCGGGGATGATGTGCAGTTGCTGCGCCGCTCCGGTGGCGGCCGGTATGCGTCGGCAGAAAGTCTCGGTCGGCGCGGCGCTGGCGTTCTGGATTGCCAACCCGGTGCTGAACCCGGCGACACTGGTGTTCATGGGCTTTGTGCTGGGCTGGGGCTTTACCGCGCTGCGGTTGGTGGCCGGGATCGTGCTGGTGGTGGGTGTTTCGCTGGTGGCGCAACGCATCGCGCGGCCGGAGCAGGTACCGGAAGCCGCGCTCGACGCCGTGGCCCAGGCCAGCCATGCCGAAACCGAACCGTTCCTGACCCGCTGGCTGCGCACCCTGTGGCAGCTGTTCTGGAGCACGATTCCGGTGTACATCCTGGCGGTGCTGATCCTTGGCGCGGTGCGGGTCTGGCTGTTTCCCCACGTTGACGGCGCCATGGCCAACAGCCTGGTGTGGCTGGTGCCTCTGGCGATTGTCGGCACGTTGTTCGTGATCCCGACCGCCGCCGAAATCCCCATCGTGCAGACCATGATGACCCTCGGCATGGGCACCGGCCCGGCCGTGGCCTTGCTGATGACCCTGCCGAGCGTGAGCCTGCCGTCGCTGCTGATGCTGCGCAAGGATTTCGATGCGCGGGTGCTGGTGACTGTGGCCGGCTTGACCATGCTGATGGGGGTGGTGTGTGGGCTGATCGGGGCGTTTATCCTGTAGTGATTGGGTGAGTTTGAGGGCCTCTTCGCGAGCAAGCCCGCTCCCACATTCGACCGCGTTTATCCTGTAGGAGCGCGGTCGAATGTGGGAGCGGGCTTGCTCGCGAAGGGGCCGGCGAACTCAATCAATCACGTACGCCGAGCGAGCCTGTCCCGGAAATACTCCACCACCGCCGCTTGCTCTCCCGCAAACTCGATGCGTGCGCCTTTGCTTTCCCGCTGGAACGCGTACATCGGGTCGTAATACTCACGCAACAACCCCTCAATCCAGCCGCGGTGCAACTCCACCGCGCCGCTGCTGGCTTGTTCTGCCAATGCTTCCTGCATGATCGCGTGCAACCGCGCAAACCGCTCGCCGCCCAGGCGCTTGTGGATATTGCCCAGGCTCTGGGTCAGGCGCTCGGCAAACAGTTCCTGGCCAGTGTCGCCAAACACCGCGACAAACTCGGCGCAGAGGTCCACTACATAATCCTTCAGGATGCGCTCCACCCGGCCTTCAACGCTGTCTTCCAGCCAGACCATCGGGAAGCCCTGCATGCCTTTGTGCAAGGGCAACGGCAGCGCGCAGCTGCCGATCATGCGGCTCTCATCCTCGACCACAAACTGCTCGATACCGGCGGCGCGCTTTTTCAGCAGGTCCACCGCCAGGCGGTTTTCGAAGTCGATGTTGGAAGGTTGCGCCGTAGCGCGTTTGCCGAAGCTGGAACCGCGATGGTTGGCGTGGCCTTCCAGGTCCAGGGCGTTGTTCAACTGGCCGAGCACTTCGGTCTTGCCGGTACCGGTCATGCCGCCCAACAGTACGAAGTCGCATTGCGCGGTGGCGCTTTCAACCGTGTCGAGCAGGAAAGTCCGCATGGCCTTGTAGCCACCGCCCACTCGCGGATAGTCAATACCCGCCTCGGTTTTCAACCATTGCTGGGCAATCTGCGAACGCATCCCGCCGCGAAAGCAGTACAGCAGACCATCCGGATTGGCCTGGGCAAAACGCGCCCAGTGTTCGATACGTTCGGCCTTGATCGCCCCGGACACCAGTTCGTGCCCGAGAACAATGGCCGCCTGCTGGCCTTGCTGCTTGTAACAGGTGCCCACCCGTTCGCGCTCGTCGTCGGTCATCAACGGCAGGTTGACCACCCCGGGAAACGCGCCCTTGATGAACTCGATCGGCGCGCGGGTATCCATCATCGGCCGGTCGTTGAGAAAGATATCGCGGTAATCGGTGATGTCGATGGGCATCAGAACACCTCTACCGCGTTGGTCTGTCGCTCAACCAGTTCGCCGATCGGCTCAAGGTTCAGGCCCAGCTCCGCCGCCACGGCGAGGAATTCGGCATTGCCTTCGAGGGTGACCGCCACCAGCAGCCCGCCGCTGGTTTGCGGGTCGCACAGCACGCGCTTGTGCAGTTCGTTCAGGCGCCCCAGCTTGCTGGCGTAGCTGTCGAAATTGCGCAAGGTGCCGCCGGGGACGCAGCCCTGTTCCAGGTAGTACTCAACCCCGGGCAGGCGTGGGACTTTTTCGTATTCGATGCGGGCAGTTAATTGGCTGCCGTCAGCCATTTCCACCAGGTGGCCCAACAGGCCGAAACCGGTGACGTCGGTCATGGCCGTGACACCGGCCAGCTTGCCAAAACGGCTGCCGGGTTTGTTGAGGGTGCACATCCAGTCACGGGCCAGGCCCACGTCGGCCTCGCGCAGCTTGCCCTTCTTCTCGGCCGTGGTGAGGATGCCGATGCCCAGGGGTTTGGTCAGGTACAGTTGGCAACCGGCGGTGGCGGTGTCGTTGCGCTTCATGTGGCGCTTTTCCACCAGCCCGGTGACGGCCAGGCCGAAGATCGGCTCCGGGGCGTCGATGGAGTGGCCGCCGGCCAGGGGAATCCCGGCAGCGTCACACACGGAACGGCCGCCGCGAATCACTTCCCGGGCAATCTCCGGAGCCAGCACGTTGACCGGCCAACCGAGAATCGCGATGGCCATCAACGGATCGCCGCCCATCGCATAGATATCGCTGATGGCATTGGTGGCGGCAATGCGGCCGAAGTCGAAGGGGTCATCGACGATCGGCATGAAAAAGTCGGTGGTGGACACCACGCCGCGCTCCTCGTCGATGGCGTACACCGCCGCGTCATCGCGCGAAGCGTTGCCTACCCAGAGCTTGGGGTCGAGGTTCTGTGCGCCACTGCCGGCGAGGATCACTTCCAGTACCTGAGGTGAGATCTTGCAACCGCAACCAGCACCGTGGCTGTATTGGGTCAGGCGAATCGGCTCGTTCATGGGTATCCCTCAAGGCGTCAAGTGGGCGGATTCTAGCAGACAGCAAAAGGCCGACTGCATGCAGTCGGCCTTTATGTTCAGCCCTTAGTGTTTGGCAGCAAGCCGTTTATGCCGGTTGCGTCGCATCATGTTCAGGCATTCGATAGCCGCCGAGAACGCCATGGCCGCATACACATAGCCTTTTGGCACATGGGCGCCGAAACCTTCGGCGATCAGCGTCATACCGATCATGATGAGGAAGCCCAGGGCCAACATCACAATGGTCGGGTTGTCGTTGATGAACTTGGCCAGCGGCTCGGCCGCCACCAGCATCACGATCACCGAGACCACCACGGCAATGATCATGATCGGCAAGTGCTCGGTCATGCCCACGGCGGTGATGATGCTGTCGATGGAAAACACCATGTCCAGCAGCAGGATCTGGCCAATCGCCGAGGCGAAGCCCAGGGTCACGCTCGGCGCGCCGGTGTCCACATGCTCCTTCTCGGGGTCCATGCTGTGATGGATCTCGGTGGTGGCCTTCCACACCAGGAACAGGCCACCGGCGATCAGGATCATGTCTTTCCAGGAGAACGACTGCCCCAGGATGTCGATGACCGGCTCGGTCAGCTGCACGATAAAGGCGATGGTGCTCAACAGGCCCAGACGCAGGATCAATGCCATGCTGATGCCGATGCGGCGGGCCTTGGCCCGGTGCTTCACCGGCAACTTGTTGGTGAGAATCGAGATAAAGATCAGGTTATCGATCCCCAGCACGATCTCCATGACGATCAGGGTGGCCAGTGCGATCCACGCGGTCGGGCTGGCGGCCAGTTGTAAAAGGTATTCCATAGGTCATTCCTGGTGTTGTGTGCGGGTATCAGGTTTCTTGGGAGGTGGACTCAGGCTTGCTGTCTTCCTGTTCCGGCTTGTCCGGCTTGCCTTGCGGCGGTGCGATCAAGCCCTTGGTCGCGTCACTCAACGCCTGTTCGGCGGCCTGGTGGGTGTCGTCAATCACTTGCTTGGCCGACTCGGTGGCCTTGCCCAGCAGTTGTTGCGCGCTTTTTTCCGCTTGGTCACAGCCACTGAGCATGACTAATGAAAGCCCAAGTAACGCCGTTGCGCCCAGGGAATTGAGTTTCATGATGCGTTCCTCGTTAGAACCGTCGGGTCCAAGTAGTGGCCCCTCGATAGCGACGCATTCTATGCAGGGGGACACTTCAGGAAAATTCGTATTTTTTTCGTTTATACTTCTGTTTTCACGAAGTATTGGTCGCCATGCTCAATTACCGACAACTGCACTACTTCTGGGTCGTCGCCAAGACCGGCAGCATCGTGCGCGCCTGCGAGCAACTGAACCTCACGCCGCAGACCATCAGCGGGCAGATCAGCCTGCTGGAACAGACCTTTGGCGTGGCATTGTTCCAGAAGGTCGGGCGCCAGCTGGAGCTGACCGAAGCCGGGCGCCAGGCGCTGCCCTATGCCGAGCAGATGTTCCAGCTGGGCAATGAGCTTGAAGCGATGTTGCGCACCCAGCCCAATGAGCAGCAGATCCTGTTCCGGGTTGGCGTCGCGGATGTGGTGCCCAAGTCCATCGTCTATCGGCTGATTGCGCCAACCATGGAGTTGAGCGAGCCGATCCGCATCACCTGCCGTGAAGACAAACTCGAACGCTTGCTGGCGGACCTGGCGATCCAGCGCCTGGATCTGGTGATCTCCGACAGCCCGATGCCGCCGCACCTGGACATCAAGGGCTACAGCCAGAAGCTCGGGGAATGCGGCATCAGTTTCTTCGCAACCCAGGCATTGGCTGACCAGCATCGCGGCGATTTCCCACAATGCCTGCAGGGTGCGCCGCTGTTGATTCCGGGGGCGGAGACGGTGGTGCGCAGCCGTTTGCTGCGCTGGTTTGCCGAGCAGCAGATCCAGCCTCGGATTGTCGGGGAATTTGACGACAGCGCGTTGATGCAGGCCTTTGGCCAATCCGGCAGCGGGATTTTCATCGCGCCGAGCGTGATTGCCGACGAGGTGGAACGCCAGTATGGCGTGGCGCTGATCGGCCAGACGGATGCGGTGACCGAATCGTTTTATGCAATCTCGGTGGAGCGCAAGGTCAAGCACCCCGGCATCGTGGCGATTACCGAAGGTGCCAGACGGGAGCTGTTCACCTCCCTGCCCTGAAGGCTCAGGCGCAGACGGCGCGAGTCTTGGCAGTCATCAGCCACAGCGCCAGCAGGATCGACAACAGGATAAAGCCCGCCGCGGCAAACCCGAGGCTGCCCAGGCCCAGGGTGTCGATCACGTGCCCGCCCACCAGCGCCCCCAGGCCAATCCCCAGGTTGGCCCCGGCAATGTTCAACGAGGCGGCAAACGCCGGCGCATGGGGTGCGGCCTTCATCAGTCGCACATGGCTGACCAGAAACAATGCCGCCTGGGTCACGCCCCATACCGCCATCGCCGCCGCCAACCCGATCGTGGAATGGATAGCGGGCACCAGCGCCACCATGCCGGCGATCATGAAACCGCAGAACACCATCGACGCAATCAGCGGATGACGGTCGACCATGCGCCCGCCCAAAGAGTTGCCGATCAGGCCGACCGCGCCAAAGCCCATAAGGCACCAGCCCACTACCGTGCCGTCAAAACCCGCCAGGCGTTCGAGAATGTCTGCCAGGTAGGTGTAGGCGGTGAACATCCCGCTGAACACCAGGATCGACAGCAGGATATGGCCCTGCATCAGCGGGCTGCGCAAGATCTTGAACTGCGAGCGCAGGCTGACCTGGTCGTTCTTTGCCCGGGTCTTCGGCAGGTAGATAAACAGCAGCAGGGCCTTGGCGAACGCCACCACCGCAAGAATGCCAAAGGCGGTGCGCCAGCCGAACATATCGGAAATCAGCGTGCCCACCGGGATCCCGAAGACCGTGGCACACACGATGCCGAAGCCGATTTTTTCAATCGCGCGGCCTGCGAAGTCCGGCCCCACAATGTCCACCGCTGTCTCGCTGGCCAGGGCCCAGAACACCGGCAATCCCAAGGCAGGAATCAGGCGCGCCAGGGACATGACCCAGATATTCGACGCGATCGCCGCCAGAGTGTTGGCCAGGCCGAACATGATCAGGATCGTGATAAACAGTCGCTTGCGCTCGAACCGGGCGAAATACGCGGTGAGGAACGGGCCAAACGCCGCCACGGTGAAGGCGAACAACGTCACCAGCAAACCGGCCTGGGACACGCTTACATCGAGGTCCCGGGCGATGGAAGGCAACAGGCCGACGATGATGAACTCTGTGGTCAGCACGGTAAAACCGGCTGCCGACAACAGCAGGATCGGAAACAACATCAAAAACTCCAGAAAACAGCGACATCAACGACAGCCCGGAGGGCCCGCTGATAGAGAAGAAATAAGAGGATGGGCAATGTTAACAGAATGTGTAGCGGCGTGGTGACGGAACGCCGCACCCGGATTAGACGTTTCCTACAGATGTTAGACTTCGCTCCTGCCAGATTCATGCTGCCTAGCTGCATCTATTAAAAAAACCAGAGACAACCTTTTTATGACTGCTGCCCCTTCCCTCTTCCAACGCCTGATGTCTATCAGCCTGGTCACCCAAATTGTCATCGGCCTGATCGCCGGTATCCTGTTGGCCCTGCTGTTGCCCGACGTCGCACAAGCCACCGGGTTTATTGGCAAGGTCTTTGTCTCGGCGCTCAAGGCCGTCGCGCCCATCCTGGTATTTGTGCTGGTGATGGCCTCGATTGCCAGCCACAAGCACGGCCAGGAAACCCATATCCGCCCGATCCTGTTCCTGTACCTGCTGGGCACGTTCGCTGCCGCCGTGGTCGCGGTGATCGCCAGCACGCTGTTCCCCTCCTCGCTGGTGCTGGCCACCCACGATGTGGCCGTCAGCCCTCCCGGCGGTATCGGTGATGTGTTGCAAAGCCTGTTGCTGAGCGTGGTGGACAACCCGGTCAGCGCGCTGATGAACGCCAATTTCATCGGTATCCTGGCGTGGGCCATCGGCATGGGCATCGCCATTCGCCATGCCAGCGACACCACCCGCACCGTGCTGGGGGACCTGTCCAACGGCGTCACGCTGATCGTGCGCATGGTGATCCGCTTCGCGCCCCTGGGGATTTTCGGCCTGGTGGCCTCGACCCTCGCCACGTCCGGCTTCGGCGCCCTGCTGGGCTACGCACACCTGCTTTTGGTGTTGATCGGCTGCATGCTGTTCGTCGCGCTGGTGATCAACCCGGCCATCGTGTTCTGGAAGCTGCGCCGCAACCCTTACCCGCTGGTGCTGATGTGCCTGCGGGAAAGCGGGATCACCGCGTTTTTCACCCGCAGTTCGGCGGCCAACATTCCGGTCAACCTGGCGTTGAGCAAGCGCCTGGGCCTGCATGAAGACACCTACTCGGTGTCGATCCCGCTGGGCGCCACCATCAATATGGCCGGCGCTGCCATCACCATCACCGTGCTGACCCTGGCCGCCGTGCACACCCTGGGCATTGCCGTGGACATCCCCACCGCCGTGCTGCTCAGCGTGGTCGCGGCGGTGTGTGCCTGCGGCGCGTCGGGGGTTGCCGGGGGCTCGCTGCTGTTGATCCCGCTGGCGTGCAGCCTGTTCGGCATTCCCAGCGAAATCGCCATGCAGGTGGTGGCCGTGGGCTTCATCATCGGCGTGTTGCAGGACTCGGCGGAGACCGCACTGAACTCGTCCACCGACGTGTTGTTCACCGCTGCCGCGTGCCTGGGCAAGGAAGAACAAGCCGCGTAGACCTTGCGCGCACAAAAAAGCCCGGGGAAGTTCGTGAATGAACCGCCCCGGGCTTTTTATTACAAGGCTTAGAACGCGCCCATGTAGTCGCGCTTGCCCACTTCCACGCCGTTGTGACGCAGCAAGGCGTAAGCGGTGGTGACGTGGAAGAAGAACTGCGGCAGGCCGTAGCTCAGCAGGTACGACTGGCCGCTGAAGCGCTTCTCTTTCGGGGTGCCAGGGCGAGTGATGATCTCGATGCCTTCTTTACCGTCGACCTGGGCCGGGGTGATGGTGTCGATAAACGCCAGGACCTTGGCGATCAGCGCTTGCAGGTCGGCGAAGGTGACTTCTGTATCGTCGTATTTCGGAACTTCGATTTCAGCCAGGCGGGCAGAAACGCCTTTGGCGAAGTCGACGGCGATCTGCACCTGGCGCACCAGCGGGAACATGTCCGGGTACAGGCGTGCCTGCAGGAAGGCGTTCGGGTCGATGTTCTTGGCGGTGGCGTGGGCCTCGGCCTTGTTCAGCACATCGCTCAGGGCGTTGAGCATTTGCTTGAAGACCGGGAGGGAAGCGGCGTACAGGGAAATAGTCATGACAGTCTCGACAGTTGTGGCAGGGTTTGAAACAGCCGCGATTATAGACATGCCGGCCACCGGCGCCGCTTGTCTTTTATTTTTTCAGGATTAGGCTAGTGAGCTCACTGCATTAGGGAAAGCGCGATGACCACCGAGCACGACACCACTTCCGAAGAGCCGCGCCTGAACAGCACGGAAATCCGCATCCTGGGCTGCCTGATCGAAAAACAGGCCACCAGCCCTGAAACCTACCCGTTGACCCTCAACGCGCTGGTGATCGCCTGTAACCAGAAAACCAGCCGCGAACCGGTGATGAACCTCAGCCAGGGCCAGGTTGGCCAGAGCCTGCGGGCCCTGGAAGGCCGCGGGTTTACCCGGCTGGTGATGGGCAGCCGCGCCGACCGCTGGGAGCATCGGGTGGACAAGGCGCTGGAGCTGGTGCCGGCCCAGGTGATTCTCAGCGGGTTGCTGTTCCTGCGGGGGCCGCAGACGGTCAACGAACTGCTGACCCGGAGCGGGCGCATGCATGACTTTGAAGACGCCGAGCAGGTGGTGCATCAACTGGAACGCCTGATTGCCCGTGGGCTGGCGTTGTTGGTGCCGCGTCAGTCGGGGCAGCGGGAAGATCGGTACATGCACGCCCTGGGCGACCCGGCGGACATTGAAGCGATCCTGGCGGCGCGTGGGAATCCGGTGGAGCGTGGTGCGGGAAGTGGGGTTTCCCTGGAGCGTATCGAAGAGCTGGAAGCGCGGATTGCGGCGCTGGAAGAGCGCCTTTCGCGGCTCGAATAATATTTGTGGTGAGTGGGCTTCTGTGGTGATGGAGCTTTTGTGGCGAGGGAGCTTGCTGTGGCGAGGGAGCTTGCTCCCGCTGGAGTGCGTAGCGCTCCCATTTTCTTGGGGCTGCTGCGCAACCCAGCGGGAGCAAGCTCCCTCGCCACAAAAGCTCACTCTCCAAAGCAAGCTCCCTCGCCACAGCAGGCTCACCCTCCACAGCAAGCTCACTCTCCACAGCAAGCTCACCCTCCACAGCAAGCTCCCTCGCCACAGCAAGCTCACTCTCCACACCGCCAGCGGTGATGCTCAGCTCCGGGCAAATGCCACCGCCGCCTGAAACTGTTCATCCGTCGGCCGCACGCCGGTGTACAGCACGAACTGCTCCAACGCCTGGATGGCGATCACTTCCAAACCGGTGATCACTCGTTTGCCCTGGGCCCGTCCACGCAGGATCAGTGGCGTTTCCGAGGGAATCGCCACCACATCGAAGACCGTCTCGGCCGCATCAACCGCGTCAGCTTCAAACGCCAACTGATCCGCTTCCGCCCCTCCGGTCATGCCAATCGGCGTCACGTTGACCAGCATCTGCGGGCGCAAGGCACCCAACTGCGCCTGCCACTCATACCCCAGGCTCTGGGCCAGCGCCCGGCCCGCTTCTTCATTGCGCGCCACGATCACGCCCTTGGCGTAGCCGCCATCGCGCAAGGCACTGGCCACCGCCTTGGCCATGCCGCCGCTGCCGCGCAGGGCGAAGGTCGAGTCCTTGGGCACCTGGTGCTTGTGCAGCAGTTGCTCGATGGCGATGTAATCGGTGTTGTAGGCCTTCAAATGCCCGTCGGTGTTGACGATGGTATTGATTGACGCAATGGCCCGCGCCGAATCGTCCAGCTCATCCACCAGGGCAATACAGGCTTCCTTGAATGGCATCGACACGCCACAACCCCGAATTCCCAAGGCCCGAATGCCACCGACGGCGCCAGGCAGGTCCTGGCTACTGAAGGCCTTGTAGTAGAAATTCAACCCCAACTGCTCGTACAGGTGGTTATGAAAGCGCAGGCCAAAGTTCCCGGGGCGCGCCGACAGTGACATGCACAGTTGGGTGTCCTTGTTGGGGTTCATCTGCATCGGTAACTCCTTGAAGCCATTCCAGAGGCGGTTTCGGATAGACGGAATACCCGCGCCGGCGGGTTGTCATGGATCATACGCACTGTGCCCGGCCACTTGTGTAAGCCAACCGATACAGACCTTACACAACCTTTACCTATCGGCTGTGCTGTTTTTTAGAAATACGCTGTCTTAAAAGTATCCCCGCGACAATCCTTGAGTCGATTGATTGCAGACCATGAGCGCAGGGGCTAACCGAGGAATGACCATGATTCGTAAACTCCCCAAGATCGCCTTGCTGATCGGCGCACTCGCTATGGCAGGACAGGCCTCCGCCCACGGTGGTGGTTGGGGTGCTCCGCTCGCACTGGGAGCCGTTGTTGGTGCAGTGGTAGGCGGCTCGATCGTCGCCAGCCAATCGCGGCCGGTCTACGTGCAACAACCGGTGTATGTCCAGCCGCAGCCGGTGTATGCCGCTCCGCCGCCGGTCTACTACGCACCGCCACCGCCTGTGTATGTGCAACAACAGGTTTATTACCGCCCGGCGCCGGTCTACTACGGCCCACCGCGCGGCTACTACGGCCCTCCACACGGCTATTACGGTCGCGGCTGGTAAGCCTCAACTGATACACCTGAACAGGCTCCGCCCTAAAAGCGGGGCCTTTTTTTGGCCTGCAGGTCTGAATAAATCTCGCCAAGGTCGTTATAAGGACAATGGCTGTGGCCAAATCCCACATCATTGATCTCAATAGGCGCTTGCCCGAACGGGGCCTGCGCTGTCATGTTTGTGTCTCAAAAGGCTTCCACTATCAACACTGTCCGACCAATAACAACAAGGACGATTGCCCATGCCCACGCAAAACCCACATCGCACCGCCGGCCTCTGCACCTCGAGCAAGGTCTATAGCGTACTGACGGAGCTCAAGGCCCTGGAAGGCCATCGCAACGCCAAGTTCCTGTCCTTGCTGACGGAAAACCTGGTGCGCAAGGGCCTGCTCAGTGAACAGGAAGTGGTGCATATGCTCGACCAGGTGGTCGACTGACTGAGGGTCGCTCGATAACAGTGATGTCGACTATCGAGCAGGTTGATTTTCCCTGAAGGCCTACGCACCGTAATGTCACCTCCATAGCGTATCGGAGGTCATCATGCCCACTATTCAAATCATGTCTGTCATCGGCAGTGCCGTTCCCGCCTCTCTGCGGGAGCTTGGCTTGCTCGCCTGCTGGTACCTGGTACGCGATGGCGAAGCCATCAGCGGCCCACTCACTTCATTACCGGCCGCCCAGGCCCTGTCGGTCAAAATGGCGCATTGCTTTCATGCCTAAGGCAGTTGCACCCGCGGTTTGGTTTCCACAAACAGCGCCCAGCTGGACATGAACAACGCAGCAATCAGTGGCCCGATGACAAAGCCGTTCAAGCCAAAGATCGACAGGCCGCCCAAGGTTGAGATAAGGATCAGGTAATCCGGCATGCGGGTGTCCTTGCCCACCAGGATGGGCCTTAGCACATTGTCCACCAGCCCGATCACAAATACCCCGAACAACCCGAGCACCACGCCCTGCCAGATCGACCCGCTCAGCAGGAAGTACGCCGCCACCGGCCCCCACACAATCCCCGCGCCCACCGCCGGCAGCAGCGACAGAAACGCCATCAACACCGCCCAGAGCAGCGCGCTGGGAATGTCCAGGAACCAGAAGATCAAACCACCCAACGCGCCTTGCGTGACCGCTACCAGCACGTTGCCTTTCACCGTGGCACGCACCACCCGGTTGAACTTCAATTGCAGGCGACGCTTCTGCGGTTCGGCCAGCGGCACCGCGGTGCGCACCTTGCGCACCAGCTCGGGGCCATCGCGCAGCAGGAAGTACAGCAAGTACAGCATGATGAAAAAGCTCACCAGGAAATCAAACGTGCCCTGGCCGAAGCTGAACGCCTGGGTCGCAAAAAACTGGCTGCCCTGCATCGCACTCTTGACGATCTTCTCCCGCAGGCCTTCCAGGTTGCCCATGCCGAAGCGGTCCAGCAGATGCTGGAAATACGGTGGCAGGAAGTTCTTGAACTGCTCGATATACCCGGCAACGTCGAGCTTGCCGCTCTCGACGTTCTTGTAAAGCGTCGCGCCCTCCTGCACCAGCAAGGCACTGGTGATGATCACCGGCAGAATCGCGATTATCAGGCACACCGTCAGGGTTGCCAGAGATGTGAGATTGCGGTTCCAGCCAAAACGTTGCTGGAAGCGCCGTTGCATCGGCGCAAAGATGATCCCCAGGATCACCGCCCAGAACACCGCGCCGTAGAACGGCAGCAAAATCCAGATAAACGCGATGGTCACCAGGGCGAGCAGTAACAGCAGGGTTTTGAATTGCAGATTGGTTTGGTTCATGTCCGGTCCATGTCTAAAACACCAGGCGCTCATGTGCGCCTTGATGTTTAGTCCACTGCAAATCCCGCGAGTGCCCTACTTATTAGACCTGGATCAATAAACTGCGCACCCGGCCCGGCTACCCTGCCGCCCTTTTGCGACCCGAACCCATGCCTCCCGTTATCGCCCCCGAACTGCTCGCCCCCGCCGGCACCCTGAAAAACATGCGTTATGCCTTTGCCTACGGTGCCGATGCCGTCTACGCCGGGCAACCGCGCTACAGCCTGCGGGTGCGCAATAACGAGTTCGACCACGCCAACCTCGCCCTCGGCATCCAGGAAGCCCAGGCCCAGGGCAAGCGGTTCTATGTGGTGGTCAACATCGCGCCTCACAACGCCAAGCTGAAAACCTTCCTCAAGGACCTTGCCCCGGTGATCGCCATGGGCCCGGATGCGCTGATCATGTCCGACCCGGGCCTGATCATGCTGGTGCGCCGGCACTTCCCGCACATGCCGATCCACCTGTCGGTGCAGGCCAATACGGTGAACTGGGCCAGCGTCGAATTCTGGCAGGCGCAGGGCATCTGCCGGATCATCCTGTCGCGGGAGTTGTCGCTGGAGGAAATCGACGAGATTCGCCAGCAAGTCCCCGCCATGGAGCTGGAAGTGTTTGTGCACGGTGCGCTGTGCATGGCCTATTCCGGGCGCTGCCTGCTGTCGGGCTACATGAACAAGCGGGATGCCAACCAGGGCACCTGCACCAACGCCTGCCGCTGGAAATACCAGGCGACGCCGGCGGTGGAAAACGCGGTCGGCGACATCGTGCAGCACTATGCGCCCGAGCCGACCCTGGGCCTCGGTGCGCCCACCGACCAGGTGTTCCTGCTGCAGGAGGCCAATCGCCCCGACGAACAGATGCCCGCCTTCGAAGATGAACACGGCACCTACATCATGAACGCCAAGGACCTGCGGGCGGTGCAGCACGTCGAGCGGCTGACGCGCATGGGCGTGCACTCGTTGAAGATCGAAGGCCGCACCAAATCCCACTTTTACTGCGCCCGCACCACCCAGGTATATCGCCAGGCGATTGATGACGCGGTGGCCGGGCGCGACTTTGACCGGGGCTTGATGACCAACCTCGAATCCCTGGCCCAGCGCGGCTACACCGAGGGTTTCCTGCGCCGGCACGTGCACGATGAGTATCAGAACTATCAGAACGGCAGCTCGGTGTCCGAACGCCAGCAGTTCGTCGGCGAACTGACCGGTGAACGGCGCGGCGAACTGGCCGAGGTCAAGGTCAAGAACCGTTTTGCCGTGGGCAATCACCTGGAACTGATGACCCCGGCGGGGAATTTCCACTTTGACCTGGGCTCATTGCACAACGCCAAGGGCGAGGCCATCGCGGTGGCGCCGGGCGACGGGCATACGGTGTATTTGCCGATCCCGGCGGAGATGGACCTGCGTTTCGGCCTTTTGATGCGCGACGTTTAACTTCGCCAGACACCTCAATGAGTGTGAGACAGCTTGCTGTGGTGAGGGAGCTTGCTCCCTCACCACAGCAAGCTCCCCCACCACAGCACTCTCCTTCACCACCGCAAGCTCCTCACCACAAAAAGCAGGGCGTACGCGCAATAGGTTCATTTGCAAAGTAGAATTGGCGGTTCTGCGTACCGCCACCTTGTCTTGAGCGGTCACCCTCTTTTTTACGGAGATCGCCTTGCGTCTGTTTCATACCTCCGACTGGCACCTTGGGCAAAACCTGCACGGCCAGGAACGCGACTTCGAACACACCTGCTTCCTCGACTGGCTGCTGGGCCAGTTGGGCCTGCATCGCCCTGACGTGCTATTGATCGCCGGCGATATTTTCGACACGGTCAACCCGCCACTCAAGGCCCAGGAGCGGCTGTACGACTTCATCATCAGCGCCCATGAGCAAAACCCTGCACTGACCATCGTGATGATCGCCGGCAACCACGACTCCGGCTCGCGCATCGAACTGCCGGCGCCGTTGATGCGCCGCCTGCGCACCCACGCCCTGGGACGGGTGCTGTGGCTGGATGACGGACAACTGGATGTCGAACGCCTGCTGATTCCATTGCCCGGTGCCGACGGTGAAATTGCCGGCTGGTGCCTGGCATTGCCGTTCCTGCGCCCGGCCGAAGTGACCGGCGCACAACTGGGGGACGATTACCTGCGGGGCATCGGCCAGGTTCACGAGTGGCTGATTGCTGCCGCCAATGCCAAGCGCCAGCCGGGCCAGGCACTGGTTGCCATCAGCCATGCGCACATGGCCGGCGGCTCGGTGTCGGAAGACTCCGAGCGCAGCCTGATCATCGGCAATGCCGAAGCGCTGCCGGCCAGCCTGTTCGATGCCACCGTCAGCTATGTGGCCCTCGGCCATTTGCATAAACCCCAGCGGGTGAATGGCGAGGAGCGGATTCGCTACTGCGGCTCACCGATTCCGCTGTCATTCTCGGAAATCGGCTACCAGCACCAGATCCTCGACGTGCAACTGGACGGCGAAATCCTGGTCAGCGTCGAATCCCGCCTGATCCCGCGCTCGGTCAACCTGCAACGCCTGGAAGCCGCGCCCCTGGCCGACATCCTCAAGCAACTGGCCGACCTGCCCGACATCGACCTGCTGGCCGAAACCCAGCGCCAACCGTGGCTGGAAGTGCGGGTGCGCCTCGACGAACCGCAGCCCGACCTGCGCCAGCAGGTGGAAAACGCCCTGCAAGGCAAGGCCGTGCGCCTGGTGCGCATCGCCGCTGAATACGCAGGTAGCGGAGGCCGTGAAGACAGCCAGGAAGACCGCCTGATCGAACTCGACCAGCTCACGCCCCAGGAATTGTTCAGCCGCGCCTGGCAGGAAAGCTACGGCAGTGAAGTGGACGAACAGACCCTGAAGGACTTCGCCGTGCTGCTCCAGGAAGTACAACAGGAGGGCGAACAGCCATGAAGATCCTCGCCATTCGCCTGAAAAACCTCGCCTCTTTGGCGGGTCCGTTTGAAATCGACTTTACCGCCGAGCCCCTGGCCAGCGCCGGGCTGTTCGCGATTACCGGGCCCACCGGCGCCGGCAAAAGTACCTTGCTCGATGCGCTGTGCCTGGCGCTATTTGGCGCCGTGCCGCGCCTGGGCGATACCGGCCAGGCAAAAATGCCGGATGCCGACACCGATATTTCCATCGGTGACCCACGCACCCTGATTCGCCGGGGCACTGGCGGCGGTTATGCCGAAGTGGATTTTGTCGGCGTCAGTGGCCGCCGCTACCGCGCCCGCTGGGAAGCCAACCGTGCCCGGGACAAGGCCAGCGGCAAGCTGCAAGCCAGCCGGCAAAGCCTGATCGACCTGGACAGCGAGCAGCTGCTGGCCAGCCAGAAAACCGAATACAAGACCCAGCTGGAATTGGCCCTGGGCCTGAACTTCGAGCAGTTCACCCGCGCGGTGTTGCTCGCGCAAAGTGAGTTCAGCGCGTTCCTCAAGGCCAACGACAACGAGCGCAGCGAACTGCTGGAAAAGCTCACCGACACTGCGCTCTACACCCAGCTCGGTCGCCGCGCCTTCGACAAGGCCAAGGACGCCCGGGACGCCCACAAACACCTGCAGGACCAGGCCATCGGCGTCACCCCGTTGGCCCCTGAAGCCCGCGCCGAGCTGGACGCACAGCTGACCGCCGCCCAGCAGCAACTCAAGACCCAGCAGGCGCAGCTCAAGCACCTTGAGTTGCAGCACACCTGGCTGAAGGAACTGCGGGAGTGGCAGGAGCGCCAACAAAGTGCGGTCGAGCAACTGCAACAGGCCCAGCAACACTGGGCAAGCCAGGGCCCGCAGCGCCTGGACCTCAGCCGCCTGGAACAACTGGCGCCACAACGTCACCACTTCGCCCGCCAGGCCGAACTGACCACGCAGTTGCAGCCCCTTGCCGCGCAGATCCAGCAGCACCTTGAGCAACAAACAGCGCTGCACACCCGCCAGACCCAACTGCAACAGCAACAGGCCGACGTGCAAGCCACCCTCGCCCAGGCCCTCAAGCAGCAAGCCGACGCTGTGCCCTTGCTGCGCCAGGCCTTCGAGGAGCAAACCACCCTCGCCCACTTGACCCGCGAGCTGGCCAAACGCAGCGAAGAGAAACAGCTGGGCGAAGCTGCCTGTGTGGAAGGCCAGGCGACGTTGACCAGCTTGCTCGACAAGCAAAAAGTTGTCGCCGAACGCCTGCACAGGCTGGCCGCAGAGCTTGAACGCAGCGCCGCCCTCGCGCCGTTGAGTGAGGCCTGGAGCGCCTACCGCGACCGCTTGCAACAGCTGATGCTGATCGGCAATCGCCTCAATAAAGGCCAGGCCGAACTGCCACAACTGGAAGAGCGCGCCACCCGTCTCGGTGAAAAATGGACCGAGCAACGCGAAGCCCTTGACCTGCTGTACCACGAAGCCGGCGCCGAACCCCATGCAGTGGCCGAACAGATCCAGTTGCTCGGCAGCCTGCTCCAGGACAACCGCAAGCAACATCGCGCGTTTGAGGACCTGGCGCGGCTGTGGAACAGCCATCAGCAACTCGACAGCCAGAGCCAGGCCCTGACGCAAAAGCAGACCCTCGCCCAGCAACAACGCGAACTGTTGAACCAGAGCGGCTTGCAGGCCAAGGCCGAGCTGGCCGTCGCCGAACAAACCCTGACCGTCACCAAGCAACTGCTGGAGCGCCAGCGCCTGGCCCGCAGTGCCAGCGTCGAAGAGTTGCGCGGCCAGCTGCAGGATGAGCAGCCGTGCCCGGTGTGCGGCAGTGTCGAGCACCCGTATCACCAGCCCGAAGCCATGCTGCAAAGCCTGACCCGCCACGACGAAAGCGAAGAAGCCAACGCGCAGCAAGCCGTGGATGTGCTCAAGGAAAAACTCACTGACCTGCGTGGCGAAGTGGGCGGCCTGATCGCCCAGCAAAAGGAATTCCTGCAACAACAGGAGCAACTCGCCAGCCAGTTGCAGGCCTTGCTGCCAAGCCTTGAAGCCCATCCGCTGTCCGCCTCGCTGTTCAACCAGGACGCGGCCAAGCGCGACGCCTGGCTCGCCCAGCAACTGAGCCAGCTCAGCCAGAGCCTCACCCAGGACGAGCAACGCCAGGGCGCCCTGCTCAACCTGCAACAGAACGCCGGGCGTTTGCAGCAACAACTGCAAGCCGCCCAGGACGCCAGCCAACAGGCGCGCCAGTTACTGATCGACCAGCAACGGGAACTGTCCAACGACCGCGAACGCCTGGACGAAGAACTCAACGCCTTCGCCAGCCTGCTGCCCACCGAGACCCTCGAAGGCCTGCGCAGCGAGCCGGCGGCGACCTTCATGTTGCTCGACCAGCAGGTCAGCCAGCGCCTGGAACAGCTCGACAACCAAAAGGAAGAATTGGCCGAGCAGCTGCAGCGCCAGCAAGCCATCGAGAAAGAGCAGGACCGCCAGCAACATCGCCAGCAGCAGCTGGAGACTTTGCACAAACAGCTCGCCGAACAGAGCGCCCTGCAACACGCCGCCAAGGAAAAACTCGCCGGCCTACTGGGCGAAAACTCCAGCGCCGAACACTGGCAACAGCAATTGGACCTGGCCGTCGACCAGGCGCGGCAACATGAGGCCGAGGCCAACCAACAGTTGCAGGACACCCGCAACCAGTTGATCCAACTGGCCGCCGACCTCAAATCGCTGCAAGAACGCCAACAGTCCCTGGAAACCGAACACGCGGCCCTCACTACGCGCCTGAGCGACTGGCGCGCGTTGCACCCGGAACTCGATGACGAAGGCCTGGCGCGCCTGGTGGCCTTCGATGAGCCGCAGGTGGCCGAGCTACGCCAGCAACTGCAACACAGCGAAAAAGCCATCGAGCAGGCCAAGGTGTTGCTGCAAGAGCGCGAACAGCGGCTCAAGGATCACCAGGCGCTGCACAACGGCAACCTCGACGCCGAGCAACTGGACAGCGCCCTGGCCGAACTCAATGCCGCGCTGATCATTGGCGAAAAACACTGCGCCGAACTGCGCGCCCAACAGGCCGACGACCAGCGCCGCCAGGATGCCAACCAGGCCTTGGCGGCCGAGATCGCCAAGGCCTACGAAGAATGGCAACGCTGGGCACGCCTGAATGCACTGATCGGTTCGGCCACCGGCGATACCTTCCGCAAGATCGCCCAGGCCTACAACCTCGACCTGCTGGTGCACCACGCCAACGTCCAACTGCGCCAACTGGTGCGCCGCTACCGCCTCAAGCGCGGTGGCAGCATGCTCGGCCTGCTGGTACTCGACACGGAGATGGGCGACGAACTGCGTTCGGTGCACTCGTTGTCCGGCGGCGAGACGTTCCTGGTGTCGCTGGCGCTGGCCTTGGGCCTGGCGTCGATGGCGTCGAGCACGTTGAAGATCGAGTCGCTGTTTATCGACGAAGGCTTCGGCAGTCTCGACCCCGAGTCGCTGCAACTGGCAATGGATGCCCTCGACGGCTTGCAGGCCCAGGGCCGCAAGGTGGCGGTGATTTCCCATGTGCAGGAAATGCACGAGCGGATTCCGGTGCAGATTCAGGTCAAGCGCCAGGGCAATGGCTTGAGCACCCTGGAGGTCAAGTGAGCGAGGCCGTGTTGTATTCGTTCCGCCGTTGCCCCTATGCGATGCGGGCGCGGATGGCCTTGCGGTATTCAGGGGTGGCGGTGCAGATCATCGAGGTCAGCCTCAAGGCCAAGCCGGCTGAGATGCTGGCGTTGTCACCCAAAGGCACGGTGCCGGTGCTGAGCGTGGATGGCCGGGTGATCGATGAAAGCCTGGCGATCATGCGCTGGGCACTGGCAAAGAACGATCCTGAGGGTTGGTTGCTTGGGGATGATCGGGCGACGCAGGCGCTGATTGAAGAGAATGATCAGGGCTTCAAACATCAATTGAATCGATACAAGTATGCCGAGCGCTATCCGGAGTATCCGATGGAGCATTATCGGGCCGAGGGTGAGGTGTTTTTGATGAGGCTGGAGGGGTTGCTGGCGGAGCGGGAGTATTTGCTGGCCGGGCATTTGAGCCTGGCGGATGTGGCACTTGCGCCGTTTGTGCGGCAGTTTGCCCATGTGGATCGGGAGTGGTTTGCCCGGGCGCCGTATCCGCGGTTGCAGGACTGGTTGCAGCGCTTCCTGGAATCGCCGTTGTTCATCGCCGTGATGGCAAAAACCTGAGACTGTCGCAGGACAAAATGTGGGAGCGGGCTTGCTCGCGAAGGCGGTGTATCAGTCAGCCCATGTATAGACTGACCCGGCGCTTTCGCGAGCAAGCCCGCTCCCACATTTGATCTTCATCAGCTTCAAGATCAGTTCTGGATTTTGTGGTCCAGCGCTGCGTAGAAGTTGGCGCTTTGTTGCAGGTATTTCTGGGTGTAGGCGCTGGTGCTGGTTTTTTTGCTGCTGATTTCAACACTGGCGCTGGCTGGCAACGCTACGGTGGCGGAAACAGCGGAAGCGGCGATGATCGAGAAAAGATTGAAGTTCATGTCGGTAACCCTTGTGTTCGGTTGGCTTGGTGGCCTGTGTTGGCCTTGGAACCAAACTTACGCCCGAGGGGTTAGCCTTAGAAATTCATTGAAACACTAGCCGCTATTAATAGTATTAATACAACAAGTCAGGCCCCGCACTGCGGGGCCTGTGGCTTATTGCCGCACCAGGAACTTGAGGTCGCTGGGGGCACCAATCGCCAGTTTCTGCACGGTTTTGCCCAAAAGACCGGTCTTGGGATCGCGCTCGACGACCACAATCTCGTTGCTCTTCTGGTTGGCGATCAGCAGGAACTTGCCGCTGGGGTCCAGGGCGAACTCCCGGGGATGGTCGCCTTCCACCGATCGGCGCTGGATCTCTTTGAGCTGCGCAGTGGCCGGGTCGATGGCAAACACCAACATCTGGTTGGCGGTGCCACGGTTGCTCACGTAGAGGAACTTGCCGTCGCTTGAGGTGTGCAGTGCAGCACCGGCCTTGTCGGACACCGGCTGGCCATCCGCGAAGTTGACCAGTTGCTTCTGGGTCAGCTTGCCATCGTTGTAGTCGAACACCGCCACTTGCGCGCTCATCTCGGTGGTCAGCCAGGCGTGCTTGCCGTCTGCGGTGAACAGCAGGTGCCGCGGGCCGCTGCCCGGTGGCAATTGCACAAACGCAGGGTCGGCCGGGGTCAGCGGCAGTTCATGGTTGGCCTTGGGGTCGTAGTGGTAGGCAAAGATCTTGTCCGCCCCCAGGTCCTGGACAAACACGTATTTGCCGTCCGGCGAAGACACCACCGAATGCACGTGGTTGGACGCCTGGCGCTCCGGGTTGACCCGGCTGGCCGGGTGCCCGCTCAACTGCACTGGCGGCGACAGCTTGCCTTCGGTGTCTAGCGGCAGCACCGCGAGGCTGCCGCCCGGATCTTCCAGCACCGAATAGTTGGCCACGAACAGGTAGCGCCCGTCACTGGCCAGGCTGGAATGGGTCGGCTCGTTGCCCAGGCTCTGCACCTGGTTGATCAGGGTCAGTTGATGGTTCTTCGGGTCGATGCTGTAGCTGCTGACGCGCCCCACCGGGTCTTTTTGGCCCGGGCCGTTTTCGTTGACCACAAACAGGTGCTTCTGGTCCTTGGACAGGGTCAGCCACGACGGGTTGGCCGCCTTGGCGGCGAGCACCGGCTGGCCGCTGAACTGCCCGGTACGGCTGTCGAACTGCAAACGGTAGATACCTTCGCTGGTGCCGGCGGTGTAGCTGCCAACGAGCAATTCATAGGTGTCCACCGGCGCGGCCTGGACCGACATTGCGCCTACGCTGCCGGCCATCAGCAGGGGCCAGAATTTACGCATCATCATCCGCTTCATCCTCGTCATTATTGTTGCCGGTGACGCCGCTCATGCAGACCAGGCGGTGTTCGCCCTTGTCATCGGTAAGTGTCCAGCTTTGCAGGGTTTGATCAAAGGTCGCCGCCTTGACTTGCTCCAGGGTGAAACTCCAGCGCTTCTCGACGCGACCGTCCATGCAGATGATCAATAACGTCTGGTCATCCAGGCTGAAATCGAAGCTGTGCAGGCCATCGATTTCGACCATCTGGCAGTCTTCAAAAGCGTCGGGCAAGGTAGCGGTGTCGGCAGTCATAACCATCAATCATCAAGAGGAAAGACCTCATGATAGGTCAAATCGTTGCATCGGCCTAAGCCCGCGCAATGCAAAACGCCGTGGCACAGGCCACGGCGTTTTGGCAAACAGCGTTGGATCAGTGGGCGAACAGCGAATTGCCCTTCTGCCCCGCCAGCTTCTCGGGCTTGATCAGGAAGCGTGCCAGCGCCGGCAGCAGCCACAGCGCGCCGAACATGTTCCACAGCAGCATGAAGGTCAGCATCAGACCCATGTCGGCCTGGAACTTGATGGCCGAGAAGATCCAGGTGCATACGCCGATTGCCAGGCACAGGCCGGTGAACAGCACGGCTTTACCGGTGGACTTGAGCGTCTGGTAATAGGCTTCCTGCAACGGCAGGCCGGCCCGCAGGAAACTCTCCAGGCGGCTGTAGATGTAGATGCCGTAGTCCACGCCGATCCCCACCCCCAGCGCCACCACCGGCAAGGTCGCGACCTTGACACCGATGCCCATGAACGCCATCAGCGCGTTGCCCAGCACCGAGGTCAGCACCAGCGGCAGCACGATGCACAGGGTCGCCGCCCACGAGCGGAAGGTGATCATGCACATGGTGGCCACGCACAGGTACACCAGGATCAGGATGGTCAGCTCGGACTCCTTGATCACCTCGTTGGTGGCCGCCTCGATCCCGGCGTTACCGGCGGCGAGGATGAATTCCAGGCCGTCCTTGTTGTTCTCCTTGGCGAAGTCCTGCACCGCATGCACCGCGCGGTCGAGGGTTTCGGCCTTGTGGTCGTTGAGGAACACCAGCACCGGCGCCAGCGAACAGTTGTTGTTATACAGGCCATCGGCACGGGCAATGGAGTTGTTCAGCACGTCCGGGTTGCGCGACAGGGTTTCCCATTTCAGGTTGCCCTCGTTCATGCCCTTGATCATCTGTTTGGACACGGTCACCAGCGAGATGGCCGACTGCACGCCTTCGGTGTTCTGCATCTTCCACATCAACTGGTCGATGGGCGCCATGGCTTCATACCGCGAGCAGCCTTCGGGCGGAGTCTTGACCATCACCACCAGCACGTCGGAGCTGGTGGAGTAGTTGTTGATGATGAAATTGTTGTCCTTGTTGTAGCGCGAGTCCGGGCGCAGTTCCGGTGCACCCTGATCGAGGTCACCGATCTTCAGGTTCTGGCTGTACCAGAGGCCGCCACCAAAGGCGATCAGCGCCAGGGCAATCGACACCGGCGCGACCTTGGGGCTGGCGAACTTCGACAGCAGGCGCCAGAACGGGTGTTCGCGATGCGCATCCTTCTTGCTCTTGGCGATGGCGCGTTTGCTGATGCCAACATAGGAGATCGCCACCGGCAGCAGGATCAGGTTGGTGAACACGATGACCGCCACACCCACCGAAGCACCGATTGCCAGCTCGCGGATCACGCCGATATCGATGATCAACAGGGTGATAAAACCGACCGCATCGGCGAGGATCGCGATCATGCCCGGCAGGAACAGCTGGCGGAAGGTACGCCGGGCCGCGGTCAGGGCGTTGTCGGCATCACTGGATTGCAGGGCGATGCCGTTGATCTTCTGTACGCCGTGGGAAATACCGATGGCGAAGATCAGGAACGGCACGAGCATCGAGTAGGGATCCAGCCCGAAACCCAGGGCATGCATCAGCCCGAGCTGCCAGATCACCGCCACCAGCGTGGTGCTCAACACCGCGACGGTACTGCGCAGGCAGTTGGTGAACCACAGCAGCAGCACCAGGGTGATGACGAAGGCGATACCGAAGAACATCACCACCATCACCAGGCCGTCGATCAGGTCGCCGACCTTCTTGGCGAAACCGACAATGTGGATCTTGACGTTAGGGTTCTGCGCTTCGAACTTGTCGCGGATCTTGTCTTCGAGCTCATGGGAGAACTTGCGGTAGTCCAGGGCCAGCAGCTTGCCCTGGTCCTGTGGGTCCGGATAGGACTCCAGCAGCGGAATGTCGACGATGCTCGACTTGAAGTCGTTGGCCACCAACCGACCGACCTGCCCGGACTTCAGCACGTTGTTGCGCAACTGGTCGAGGCTTTCCGGCGAGCCGTTGTAGCTCTGCGGGATCACTTCACCGCCGGCAAAGCCTTCTTCGGTAACTTCGGTCCAGCGCACGCTGGGGCTCCACAGGGACTTGAGGCCGGAGCGGTCGACGCCGGAGATGTAGAACACCTCGTCGTTGATCTGGCGCAGGGTCTCCATGTACTCCTTCGTGAAGATGTCACCGTCCTTGGCCTCCACCGAAATGCGCACCGTGTTGCCCAGGTTCGCCAGGTCGTTGCGGTGCTCCATCATCCTCTCGATGAAGGGGTGCTGGAGGGGGATCATTTTTTCGAAGCTGGTGGACGGGCGAATCAACGTCGCCTGCCAGAACAGGAAAATACTCACCAGCAGGCAGATCGTGATGACTGCCGGGCGGTTATTGAAAATCAGGCGCTCGAGAAACGTGGCCTTGTCGTTGTGATGACTGCTCATTGTGTCCCCGCCTTCTTATTGTTTTGTCGGCTCGGCGCCGGTTGGACTGGCCACGCGAACGCCGCCCTGCCCCGCCAGAATCAAGTTGCCGTTGCCCGCCGCGGTGACCGCCGACAGCGAAATGCGGTCCGGGCGATTGAATACGCTGAAGGTCAGGCCGTCGTCGTGGCTGACCACCACGCTGCCACCGTTGCCCACTACCACGATGGAACCGTCGTCCAGCAGGGTCGCCCCCGACAAACCGAACTCCAGCGCGCCACGAGTGGCGTTCAGCTCCACCGGCTCCCAGGTGCTGCCAAAATCCGTGGAGCGGAACAGGTTGCCACGCAGGCCGTAGGCCAACAGCGTCTGCGCCTGGGCGGTGCCGATCACGCCGAACAGCGAGCCCTCGTAGGGGCCTTCGAGTTTTTCCCAGGTCTGCCCCTCGTCATGGGAGCGGAACATGCTGCCCTGCTCACCGACGATAAACAGCCCGGCGTCTTTCACCTGGGCGATGGCGTTGAGGTGGTATTGGTCTTCGTTGTCGAGGCGGTCGCTGACGTCGTCCCAGGTCTTGCCCCCGTCGGTGGTTTCGATCAGCGCACCGTAGGCACCCACGGCAAAGCCGTTGCTGGCGTCCTTGAACCAGACGTCAAGCAGCGGTGCTTCGCGCTTGAGGTCCTGGAATTGTTGGGTCCAGGTCACGCCGCCGTCGGTGGTGGCGAGGATCTGTGCGTCATGGCCCACCGCCCAGCCGTGTTGGTCGTCGGCGAAAAACACGGCGGTCAGCAGTTGCCGGGTGGGGACTTTGGCTTGGGTCCAGGTGACACCCTGGTCGTCGGAATAGAGGATGTGCCCGCGATCACCGACCGCGACCAGGCGCTTGCCTGCGTGGACCACGTCGATCATCAGGCTTTTGGCGGCCTTGGGGGAGTCAATGGCGAACACCGCGGCGGCGGTGGTTTCTGTGGCGGCATGGGCCGGTGTCGACAACGCGACAACCCCCAGCAACGAGAGCGCTGTGGCCAGCAATGCGACCCTGCGCGTGGCCTTCGGGCGGAAAAACACCACACCCATGACAGGCTCACTCATAGACCTTTCTCCCATTTATTATTGTTAGGTCGTCTTGCCGTGGGGAGCCCTGAAACCTGCAATCTAGAGCGCCTTGGGCAAGCTGGGCCATCCTAGCGGGCTTTGGAATCGTCTGACAATCGGCGCTACGTTATGTTTTGTTAACTGGAGGGGTTTGGGTTGGTGCTGAATGTAGTGCTATCAGCGGCGGTGATCCGTGGAGGGGGGCTGTTGGGGTGAGGGGGCTTGCTTCCGCTGGAGTGCGCAGCGCTCCTACGCTTTTTGGGGCCGCTGCGCAGCCCAGCGGGAGCAAGCTCCCTCGCCACGGGGTGAGGTGTGGGTCTTGGAATGAATTTTTATTCCATGTGTTGAGTTTTGGGAATATTTATTCCATAAATAGGCTTCTCAATACAATAATTCGAAGGAACCCGGCTATGCGCGAACTCGGAATCGGCCTGATTGGTACAGGCTTTATGGGGCGTGCCCACGCCTTGGCGTTCAATAATGCGCGGGCGGTGTTCGAGCTGCCGGTGAAGCTCACGCTGGCCGCCCTGGCCGATGCCGATACCGAGCGCGCAATACGCTGCGCCAATGACTGGGGGTTTGCCCAGGCCCATGGCGACTGGCAGCAGTTGATTGACGATCCCAAGGTGGATGTTGTCGCCATCACTACTCCCAACCATTTGCACTACCCCATGGCCATGGCTGCACTGGCGGCAGGCAAGGCGGTGTATTGCGAGAAGCCGCTGGCGGTGAGCCTGGAGCAGGCGGCCGCGATGCGTGATGCGGCGAGCAAGGCCGGGGTGGTGACGCGGGTGGGTTACAACTATCAGCACAACCCGATGATTGGCTTGGCCCGGCAGTTGATCGCCCGCGGTGAGTTGGGGGAGATCATCAGTTTTCAGGGGGAGTTCAGCGAGGATTTCATGGCGGATTCGGCGTCGCCGTGGTCGTGGCGCTGTGAGGTTGGACATGCCGGCGGTGCGTTGGCGGATCTGGGCAGTCATTTACTGTCCATGGCGCGGTATTTGGTGGGGGATGTGGTGAGTGTGTGTGCCGATACGCAAACGGTGCACGGGCAGCGGCCTGCCACCGCCGGGAGTGAGACGCTGCGGGAGATTGCGGTGGATGACCAGGTGCATGCGTTGTTGCGGTTTGCCAATGGGGCACGGGGGACGGTGAGCAGTAGCTGGCTGAAGCATGGGTATAAGAATCACCTGAGCTTTGAGATCAGTGGCACGCGGGGCACGTTGTTGTTTGATCAGGAACGGTTGAATGAATTGCAGCTGTTTCGGGTTGGGCAGGAGGGGTTTCAGCGGGTGTTGGCGGGGCCTTCGTTGCCAGGGTATGCGGCGTTCAGTCCGGCGCCGGGGCATCAGTTGGGGTACAACGAGTTGAAGACGCTGGAGGTGCATGAGTTGGTGATGGCGTTGGCCGGCAAGGGCAGTGACGGGACGGATTTTGCGGCGGCTTGGGAGATTGAGCGGTTGGCCACGGCGATTCGGGTGGCGGCCAAGGAGGAGCGGTGGGTCAGGCTGAATGAGGTCTAAATGTGGGAGCGGGCTTGCTCGCGAACGCGGTGGGTCAGCCACGGCATCTGGCGACTGACACACCGCTTTCGCGAGCAAGCCCGCTCCCACATTTGATTGTCGTTAGCTTTTGGATTTGCGCATTAGCCTATATGCCGCCGGGATGACGAACAGGGATAGCAGCGGCGCTGTGAGCATGCCGCCAATCATGGGCGCGGCAATCCGGCTCATGACTTCGCTGCCGGTGCCGCCGCCTAAAAGGATCGGCAGCAAGCCGGCGATGATTACGGCCACGGTCATCGCCTTGGGCCGCACGCGTAATACGGCACCTTCGGTGATGGCTTCCAGCAGGGCCTGGTCCCCTCCTCCCTGGCGTTCGGCCCAGGCGTTTTTCAAATACAGCAGCATGATCACGCCAAACTCCGCCGACACCCCCGCCAACGCGATAAATCCAACACCCGTCGCCACCGACAGGTTGAAGCCCAGCCAGTACAGCAACCACACCCCTCCCGTCAGCGCGAACGGCAACGTGGCGAGGATCAGCAGCGCCTCATCCACCCGCCGGAACGTCAGGTACAGCAGCACGAAGATGATCAGCAAGGTCGCCGGCACCACCAGTTTCAGGCGCGCATTGGCCCGCTCCAGGAACTCGAACTGCCCCGAGTAGCTGAGGCTCATGCCCGGTTGCAGTTGCACGTTCTGGTTGATCGCCTCGCGCAAGTCCTTCACCACCGACGCCAGGTCGCGATCACGCACGTCAATGTACACCCAGCCGGAAGGCCGGGCGTTTTCGCTCTTGAGCATCGGCGGGCCTTCGCTGACCTTGATCCTGGCCACGGTGCCCAGGGTGATCTGGCTGCCCGACGGCGTATAGATCGGCAGGTTGCTCAACGCGCTCACCGAGTCGCGCCATTCTTTCGGGTAGCGCAGGTTGATGGGAAACCGCGCCAAGCCTTCGACGGTCTCGCCGATGTTTTCCCCGCCAATCGCCCCGGAGACAATGGACTGCACATCGGTGATGTTCAGGCCATAACGCGCGGCGGCCGGGCGGTCGATATCCACGTCGATGTAGCGCCCGCCCGTCAGGCGTTCCGCCAGCGCCGAGCTGACGCCGGGCACCGTCTTGGCGACCTTTTCCACGGCCTGGGTCACGGCGTCGATGTCCATCAGGCTGGAACCCGCGACCTTCACGCCGATCGGGCTTTTGACCCCGGTGGCGAGCATGTCGATACGGTTGCGGATTGGCGGAATCCAGATGTTGGTCAGCCCCGGCACCTGCACCACCCGGTCGAGTTCCTTCACCAGTTTTTCCGGGGTCATGCCCGGCCGCCATTGGTCTCGCGGCTTGAACTCGATGGTGGTTTCGAACATTTCCAGCGGCGCCGGGTCGGTGGCGGTTTCGGCGCGGCCGGCCTTGCCGAACACGTGGGCGACTTCCGGCACGCTCTTGATCAAGCGGTCGGTACGTTGCAGCAATGCGCCGGCAGTTTGCGTCGACAAACCAGGCAACGCCGACGGCATATACAACAGGTCACCCTCATCCAGCGGCGGCAGGAATTCACCGCCCAGGTGCGACACTGGCCATAGCGCACTGGCGACCATCAGCAGCGCGACCAGCAAGGTCATGCGCGGCCAGCGCAGCACCGCGTCGAGGGCCGGTTGGTAGAGTTTGATCAGGCCGCGATTCAGCGGGTTGCGTTGCTCATCGGGAATACGCCCGCGAATCCAGTAGCCCATCAGCACCGGGATCAGGGTCACCGACAACCCCGCTGCAGCGGCCATGGCATAGGTCTTGGTGTAGGCCAGCGGCCCGAACAAGCGGCCTTCCTGGGCTTGCAGGGTGAACACCGGGATAAACGACAAGGTGATGATCAGCAGGCAGAAAAACAACGCCGGCCCCACCTCCACTGCTGCATCGGTGATGACCTTCCAATGCGCCTCCCCCTTCAATTCCTGGTTCGGATGCGCGTGGTGCCAGGCTTCGATTTTCTTGTGGGCATTCTCGATCATCACCACCGCGCCATCGACCATCGCGCCGATGGCAATCGCAATCCCGCCCAGGGACATGATGTTCGCGTTGATGCCCTGGAAGCGCATGACGATAAAGGCAATCAACACCCCCACCGGCAACGAAATGATCGCCACCAGCGAGGAGCGCAGGTGCCACAGGAAGATCCCGCACACCAGCGCCACCACCAGGAACTCTTCGAGCAGCTTGTGGCTGAGGTTGTCCACGGCGCGATCGATGAGTTTGCTGCGATCGTAGGTGGTGACGATTTCCACCCCGGGCGGCAGGCTGGTTTGCAGTTGCTCCAGCTTGGTCTTGACCGCCGCGATGGCCTCGCGGGCGTTCTTGCCGCTGCGCAGGATCACCACGCCGCCCACCGCCTCGCCTTCGCCATCCAGTTCACTGATGCCCCGGCGCATGTCCGGGCCCAGCTGGATCGTCGCCACATCCCCAAGGGTCACCGGCACGTTGTGGGTGTCGAGCCGCAGGGGAATGCCGCGAAAGTCCTCCAGGGTTTTCAGGTAGCCGGACGCACGCACCATGTATTCCGACTCACCCATGTTCAGCACCGAACCGCCGGTTTCCTGGTTTGCCTTGCCGATGGCTTCCACCACCTGGGCCTGGGTGATGCCGCGACTGGCCAGGGCCAGCGGGTCGATCTGCACCTGGTACTGCTTGACCTGGCCGCCGATGGTCGCCACTTCGGCGACATTGGGCAGGGTCTTGAGCTCGAACTTGAGGAACCAGTCCTGCAACGAGCGCAGTTGCGCCAGGTCGTGTTTTCCGGTGCGGTCCACCAGCGCGTACTGGTAGATCCAGCCGACACCGGTGGCATCCGGGCCCAGCGCCGGCTTGGCCGATGCCGGCAAACGCGCCTGCAACTGGCTCAGGTATTCCAGCACCCGCGAGCGCGCCCAATACAGGTCGGTGCCCTCGTCGAACAGCACGTAGACGTAGCTGTCGCCGAAGAACGAAAAGCCGCGCACGGTCTTCGCCCCCGGCACCGAGAGCATGGTGGTGGTCATCGGGTAAGTGACCTGGTTCTCGACAATCTGCGGGGCCTGGCCCGGGTAAGGCGTGCGGATGATCACCTGCACATCCGACAGGTCCGGCAAGGCGTCCACCGGGGTGTTCTGGATCGACCACAAACCCCAGGCCGTCACGAATAAAGTCGCCAACAACACCAAAAAGCGGTTGGCCACCGACCAGCGAATCAACAGGGCGATCATGGCCGGGCTCCCGGTTGCATGCTCATGCCGTCCATGGCCCCCTCATCTGAAAAACCGCCGGACGATTGAGTGGTAATTCCCTTCAAACTTGCTTCGGAGTCCAGCAGAAATTGACCGGAGGCCACCACCTGCTGGCCTTCCTGCAGGCCGGCGAGGATGACGGTGTTGTCCTGGTTTTCTGCACCCACCTGGACTTCTACCGGGCGATATCGCCCGCCCTCCTCGGCCACCATCACCAGCACGCGTTTGCCGGTGCGAATCAACGCCTCGCTCGGCAGCAACAGCACCGATTGGCCGCTGGATTGGGCCAGGCGCACCTGGGCGGTCATACCGGGGCGCAACATACCGTCAGGGTTGGGCAGTTCGACCCGAACCTGCACGGTGCGGCTGTCCATGGCAGTTGCCGGCAGAATCGCGGCGACGGTGCCTTTGACGACTTGTCCCGGCAACCCGACAAAACGGCTCTCGACCGTTTGCCCAACGGCCAGCGCGGCGCCCTGGGCTTCAGGCACGGCGACCTGCAGCCACACGGTGCCCAGGCCATTGACCCGCGCCAGGGTTTGGCCCGCCGCGACGGTCATGCCTTCGCGTACGTCGAGGGTTTGCAACGCGCCGCCCAGCGGGGTGGTGATGGTCATCACTGATTGCACCCGGCCGCTGCGCTCCATCTGCGTGATCAGCCCGGCGGGCATGCCGCTCAAGCGCAGACGCTGGCGGGCGGCAGCCAACAAACCTGGATCGCTGTGTCGCAGAGCAAGGAACTCTTCCTGAGCGGCGGCCCATTCGGGCACCAGAATGTCCGCCAGGGGCGCCTGGGCCTTGAGCACATCCCCCGGCGCACGGGCGTAAACCCGCTCGACAAATCCGGCAGCGCGCGCCTGCACCACCGCCACATCGCGGTCGTTGAAGGCGAGGATTCCCGACAGCTCAAGACTCGACGCCAGCACCCCACGGCTGACGCTCGCCAGGCGCACGCCGATGTTCTGGGTCAGGCTGGGGTCGATCTGAATCGCCGCACTCTCCTCGGCGCCACCGGCGTAGCGCGGCACCAACTGCATGTCCATGAAGGGCGACTTGCCCGGCTTGTCGAATTTTTGCTGCGGGTACATCGGGTCGTACCAGTACAGCGCCTTTTTCTCGTCCGGCGCCCGCATCGTCCCGACCATGGCCGGCTGTGCCTCGCGTGTCTGCGCCAGCCAATAGCCGCCACCCAGACCTAGCAGCAGGACGCCGCCCAACAGGGCCATATTCACGATTCGGTTATTCATTGGCGGGTTCCCCGTAAGCAAAATACAGCTGGGCGCCGGTCAGGGCGCGCTGCTCAATGGCATCAATCTGTTTGAAGCGCGCCTCGACCCACTCGCGGCGGGCGCTGACCACGCTCATCAGGTCGCCCTTGCCCGCGCGATACCCCGCCAGGCTCAGCGACACTTTCTCCTCGGCCAGCGGCACCAGGCTGTCCTGGCTGCGCTGCACGGCGCGGTCCAGGCGCTGGTAGTTGGCCAGGGCGTCTTCGAGTTCCTGGGTATGTTCACGGGTCTTGGCTTCGCGTTCGGCGTCCAGTTGGTCGAGTTCGGCCTGCTTGGCGGCGATACCGGGGTCCTGCCGGCGACCGGGGAAGATCGGCAAATCGAAGGTGAATTGCAGGCTGACCATGTCCCCGTACTCACGGCCTCGGTGCTGGTAGTCCACTTCCCAACTCCAGTCCGAGGTCTTTTGCGCCTTGGCCTCGTTCAGCCGGGCTTCGGCCTCGCGGGTGCGCGGTGCAAAGGCTTGCAGAACCGGGTGCTGGTGCAGGTTGTGGGTGAAGCCGGTGGTGTCGATTTTCCAGTTCGGCAATTGCCCGCTGGGGGCTTCGCTGGCGGCCGGGCCGATCCAGCGCTTGAGGGCCGCCCGGGCCTGGGCGCGTTGCTGGATCAGCTCATCCTCGCGCTCGGCCAGGTCAGCCGCTTCCTGCTTCGGGATCACGACGTCGGAAGGCTGCCCGCGACCGCCGGCCAGTTGCGCACGCACGGTGTCTTGCAGCAGGCGATTCTGCTGATAGAAGTCCTTGAACAGTGCCTCTTTGCGCTCCACCGCATAGGCGCGAATCCACGCCTGGGCGGTGGCCTGACGCACATTCAAGCGCTCGATCCGGCCTTCGGCGGCAGCCGTGTCCACGCTGGCCGACGCCAACTCAACCCGTGCCTTGCGCTTGTCGCGGCTGGGCACTTGTTGCTGGATGCCGATCATTTGCTCGGTCATGTCATCGCCATACAACGTGCCGCGATTGGGCCCGCCGACGGGGAAATTTTGCAGGCCTACTACCAGTTTCGGGTCCGGCAGTTCGCCGGCCGGAATCGCCGCCTGGGTCGCGGCCTGCAATTTGGAGGATTCAGCCGTCAGCGACGGCGCGTTGTTTTGCGCCAGGCGCAAGGCCTCATCCAGGGTCAGCGCAGACGCCAGCGTCGGCCACGCCAGCACGCCCATCACCAGGGCACGCACGCATAGGAAATTCATCTTGAAGTGTCCTGTTCTGTTGCGCTGCGCACCGCTTTACGCGGCCCACAGCAAGGCCGTCCCGGTTCAGGGACGAGTCTTCAGGTGCAACAGGATTCAGCTACGGGGCGGGCGCCAGACGCCGGACGGCGTGCGGTCGGGGATGAAATCAGAAGAGACGCTGACAACCAGCGCATTGGAAGCAGTCACCGGGGCCTTGAGCACCGGCATCGACAATTGCAGCATGCCGCCGGTCTTGCACTCCTGGCCGGGCTTGCAGCTTTTGCCGTGGTCGGCAGCTGCGCCGTCCTGGCAACAGTCAGGGGCCATGTCGCTCATCATCTGCATGTCGGACATCTGCATCGGGCACGGCTCGGTGCTCGACGGCACACCCGCCATCCCGGTCAGGGGAAGCGCAAGACTCAACAGCAGTACCAGGAAAAAACGCAGATAGCGGCTCATGGGACGGGAGCTTAGCCAAATGGTGGTTAAGCAACAATTAACAAAATCCGGAGATTTCGCCTTCGCCCGGAATGCAGCAACGACACAAAACAAAATGTGGGAGCGGGCTTGCTCGCGAAAGCGGTGTATCAGCCAGTTCATATGTGACTGATACACCGCTTTTTTCGCCAGCAAGCCCGCTCCCACATGGGGACCGAGCAAGCCTGAGGATCAGTGCATGAAGATCGCGATCAGGATAATGACCGGGATAGGCACACCGAGGAAAAACAGCAGTAATGAGCGCATGACGTTCTCCTTGAATTAACGAACGGAAGTGGTGTGGGGAGTGGTTTCCAGATACACCACGGCATCCCGGCGACGACCACCAAAGGTTGCAGCGAGGCTGGCAAAAAACGCACCGATCAACAGCGCCACGAAGGTCCACAGCGACGTGTAGGCAGCCACTTTTGCAGCCGTGTCGGCAGCCTGCTTGGCTTTCAACTTGGCGTCATCCAGGGCTTTTTGAGCCTGGCCATAGACCTGGTCAACACGCGCCTCGGCATCGGCCTGGCTGAGGTTGGTCCGCTGGCTGATCAACTGTGCAAGGTACGCACGGTCTTCAGGTGCCAGCTGACCATTGTTGCTCACGGTACGAGCGAAGATGCGAGCGACCACACCATGCACCGCGTCATCACTGACGGCGGCCGGGCGATCATCACGGAACAGGCTGTCGACGTAGTAGCCAAAGTCTTCGCCCTTGGAGGCAGCGCCAGCCACCTGGCTCATGCCACTGACGGCACCCGAGGCCACACTGGCACCGGCCTTCACACCACCGCTGACCACACTGCTGACCGAACCGACGATCAGCACCGCCGTTACCAGTGTCGCCACGGCCCAGGCCAGGAAGCCATGGGCGGTGTCGCGAAAGTACACCTCATCGCCGTGCATATTGGCCCATTTCACCCGCAGGCGACCGGCGATGTAACCGCCCATCCCCGACGCGATGATTTGCGTAACCGCCAGCCAGACAATGGTAGAAATGCCAAGCCCTTTGGCGCTGATGCCACTGTCGGCCCACGGCGACACCGCCGAAAAGCCCAGGCCGAAGCCCAGCAGTACCAGAATCAAGGACAGCGCAGCCGCGGCAGCGGCCCCGGCAAAGATCGCGCCCCAGGAAACCCCGGAGAGCGTGCTCGACTCTTGCAGCGTGGATGAGGATGTAATCATTGTTGTTTTGCTCCAGGCATGAAAAATAGTGTTACAAGTCTCAAAAGGGACAGTGCAGGCGACGTGCCAGAAGCTCGAAAATTAAAACTTCATATATTTCAATAACTTAATTAATTTGAACTAATTTGAACCATGCAACTTGCAAGAAATGGCCCGGAGCGGCGGGCGTATTGCATTCCTCGTAGGAAATAACCCGTACGCACGCCGTGGCATGCAAAAAATCCTACACACACAGCGTTCGTTCAGATTCAGCGGGTTATGGTGAATTGTGTCGTTTGTGCCTACATAAATTTTTATTTAGGAAGCGGGCTATCATTTCTTGGCAAAATGCCCGCACTTCAGTGTGAATCGCTCACCAGGTAATCCTTATGACCCGCATTTTGACCATCGAGGACGACGCCGTAACGGCCCGCGAGATCGTTGCCGAGCTGAGTAGCCATGGACTGGACGTAGACTGGGTAGACAATGGCCGCGAAGGCCTGGTCCGTGCCGTCAGCGGTGATTACGACCTGATCACCCTCGACCGCATGCTCCCGGAACTGGATGGCCTGGCCATCGTCACCACCCTGCGCACCATCGGCGTATCCACGCCGATCCTGATGATCAGCGCCCTCTCCGATGTGGATGAACGGGTACGTGGCCTGCGGGCCGGTGGTGATGACTACCTGACCAAACCGTTCGCCTCCGACGAAATGGCCGCCCGCGTCGAAGTGCTGCTGCGGCGCAAAAGCACGGTCAAGGAGTTCGAAACTGCCTTGCGCGTGGCGGATCTGGAACTGAACCTGATCAGCCGTGAAGCCAGCCGCGCCGAACAGCCCCTGAGCCTGTTGCCGACCGAATACAAACTGCTGGAATTCCTGATGCGCAACACCGGGCAAATCCTCTCGCGGATGATGATCTTCGAGGAAGTCTGGGGTTATCACTTCGACCCGGGCACCAACCTGATCGACGTGCACATCGGTCGCCTGCGCAAAAAAATCGACCCGCCGGGCCTCACGCCGCTGATCCGCACGGTACGAGGTTCCGGGTATGTCATTGCTGAACCCCTCTAAAGGCTGGCGCTCTTCCAGCAGCCGGCTGCTGGCGCTCTACAGTTCGTTGTTCGTGGCCTGGAGCTGCATCCTCATGGGCGTGCTGTACTACGAGGTGTCCGGTTACCTGGGCGACCTCTCGCGCCACTCCCTGATGCAGCGCCAGCACCTGTTCCAGCGGTTTGACGGCGAAGAGCTGGTGGAAGCCCTGACCACCAGCATGACCTTCGACATGAAGGGCGTTGACGCCTACGGCCTGTTCGATAATCAGTTCAACCCCATCAGCGGCCCGATCCGCGTGATACCGCCCGACCTGCCAATGGACGGACACATCCACGCCCTGGCCAACTGCATCGACTCCGACGACCCGAAACTGCCGCGCGACAGCTGCGACGCCGTAGCCACCCACACCGAAGACGGCCGCTGGCTGATCCTGGTGCGGGCCAACGGCTCGCTGTTCGGCGTGACGCGGATCATCCTGCACGCCTTGCTGTGGGGGATCACCCTGACGATCATTCCCGGCGCGGCCGGCTGGCACCTGCTCAGGCGGCGCCCGTTGCGGCGGATTCGCGGGATCCAGGCGAGTGCCGAAGCCATCGTGGCCGGCGACCTGACCCACCGTTTGCCATTGTCCGACCGACGCGACGAACTGGACATGCTGGCAGCCATCGTCAACGCGATGCTCGACCGTATCGAGAAGCTGATGAACGAGGTCAAGGGCGTGTGCGACAACATCGCCCACGACTTGCGCACCCCGCTCACACGCCTGCGGGCGCAGCTGTACCGAATCCAGCAACAGGCTGATGAAGACGCGCCCCACGCCCTGCAACTGGACGCGGCCATCGCCGAGACCGACACCTTGATGGCGCGTTTTCGCGGCCTGCTGCGGATTTCCGAACTGGAAGACCACCAGCGCCGCTCGGGCTTCCTGGTGCTTGATCCCCTGCCCTTGCTGCAGGAACTCCACGACTTCTACCTGCCCCTGGCAGAAGAAGGCGAGATGGAACTGCTGCTGCAAGTGCCGGACTCATTGCCCTGGATCACCGGTGACCGCGCGCTGCTGTTCGAAGCCCTGGCCAACCTGCTGAGCAACTCGATCAAGTTCACCCCGCCGGGCGGCGAAGTGATTTTGCGCGGCGTGAACGATGCCGGCAGCACCCGCATTGAAGTCCTGGACTCCGGCCCCGGGATTCCCGCAGCTGAACGTGCCGCGGTGTTCCAGCGGTTTTACCGGGTGGACGAAGGCAATCAGCAACAAGGCGGGTTTGGCTTGGGGCTGTCGATTGTGGCCGCGATCATCAACCTGCACGGGTTCAAACTGGAAGTCGGCAGCAGCGAACGAGGCGGTGCGAAGCTGATCCTCGAATGCCGCCAACAACTGATGCCCGAAGCCTGAAGCCTGAAGCCTGAAGAACACCACAAAACCAATGTGGGAGCGGGCTTGCTCGCGAATGCGGAGTGTCAGTCAACCCATCTGGCACTGATCCACCGCATTCGCGAGCAAGCCCGCTCCCACATTTGATCTTCATTCAGCCCGGAAAATTACCCCGCAACGCATCCAGCCCGCCGCTGTAGACACCGCTGAACAACTCCTCCACCGCCGCATCCGTCACACCGGCCACCGGAGTAAACACGCCCGACCAGGTCACCTTCGCGGAGCTGTCACCCAGCGCCTCAACCTTCAACGTCGCCAAATACTCACTCACCGGAAACGGCGACTCGCTGATCGAATAACTGTAGGTACGCGCCGCATCATCAAAGCGTTGCAACCGTTCCACCACCACCCCGCCATCCGCCGTTTGCAGGTGGCGCACGCGCCCGCCTTCACTCGGCTCGCTCTTGACGATAAAGGGCAGCCAGTCCGGCAGCGAATTGAAGCCGCCGACCAATTGCCAAACCTGTTCGGCCGAAACCGGGATTTCAATAACAGCAGATGCTTTTGCCACGATTAACACTCCAAACCATTCAAGAAAAATCAGATCGCCATGCTGTCGACAACACCGCCGTCGACCCGCAACGCGGCACCGGTGGTGGCAGAGGACAACGGTGAAGCAATGTACGCCACCAGATTCGCCACTTCATCCACATTCGCTGCGCGCTGGATGATCGACGTCGGCCGCGCATTGCGCACAAACACATCCGCCTCGTCCCGCGCACTGCGCCCGGACTTGGCCACGGCGTCCTTGAGCATGTGCTCCAGGCCATCGGTAAAGGTCGGCCCCGGCAGGATCGCATTGACCGTCACCCCGGTGCCCGCCAGGCGTTTGGCCAAGCCATGGGACACCGCCAGGTTGGCGCTTTTGGTCACGCCGTAATTGATCATGTCAGCCGGCGTTGCCACCCCGGATTCCGACGACACAAAGATCACCCGGCCCCAGCCCTGCTCGACCATGCCCGGCGTGTAATGCCGCGACAAACGCACACCGGAGATCACGTTGACCTCGTAGAAACGCGTCCACTCGCTGTCGGGAGCGTCAAAGAAATCGACGTCGTTGAAGATCCCGAGGTTGTTCACCAGGATGTCGGCCCGCGGCTCGGCGGCGAACAGCTTTTCAGCGCCCTCGGCCGTACCGAGGTCCGCCACCAGCCCACGCAGATCCGCGCCGGGCACGGCCTGGCGAATGGTCGCCAGCGCCTCGTCGACCTTGCCCGATTCACGCCCGATCACCACCACCGTAGCGCCGGATTGCGCCAGCGCCTGGCTGATGCCCAGGCCTATGCCGGCGGTGCTGCCACTGACGATTGCGACTTTGCCACTGATATCAATTTTCATGTTCGCGTTCCTGTGGTTAGAGCGGCAACGGTGCACGGGCCGAAATCAATCGGGCCTCGCGCAGGGCCTGCCAAAAGGCTGCGGGAATCTTCTCTGACAACGCCGCGACGTCTTCAGCAATGCGCCCCGGACGACTGGCACCCGGAATCACTGCGGCCACTGCCGGGTGAGCCAGGGAGAATTGCAGTGCAGCGGCTTTCACACTCACGCCATGGGCAGCGGCAATCGCCTTGATCTGCTCGACCTTGCTGATGATCGCCGGGCTGGCTTTCTGGTACTCAAAATGTGCGCCGCCCGCCAGGATCCCGGAGCTGTAAGGGCCACCGACCACGATCTCGACGTTCTGCGCCTGGGCTGCATCCATCAAGCGCTGCAAGGCGCGTTCATGGTCGAGCAAGGTGTAGCGACCGGCAAGCAGGAAACCGTCGGGCTGGGCTTCGGTCAGGTCCAGGGTCAACTCGCAAGGCTCGACCCGATTGACGCCCAGGCCCCAGGCCTTGATCACGCCTTCTTCACGCAGGCGGGTCAGTACTTTGAAAGCACCGGTGCGCGCCTGATTGAAGTAGTCCAGCCATTGATCACCGTAGAAGTCCTGGGCGATGTCGTGAATCCACACGATGTCGAGGCGGTCGGTTTGCAGGCGGTTGAGGCTGTCTTCGATGGAGCGCAGGGTGGCATCGGCGCTGTAGTCGTTGACCATCTTGTTCGGCCGGCCATGTTCAAACACGCCGCTTTTCTCGCCAAGGTCGCGGGCGCTTTCTTCCACTTCATCCAGGATCACCCGGCCGACCTTGGTGCTGAGCACATAGTCGTCACGGTTGTACTTGGACAGGGCCTGGCCCAGGCGGATTTCCGAGAGGCCCGAGCCGTAGAACGGTGCGGTGTCGAAGTAACGCACGCCCTGGTTCCAGGCCGCTTCAACGGTGGCTTGCGCCTCCTCTTCAGGAATCGCACGGAACATGTTGCCCAAGGGGGCGGTGCCAAAACCCAGCACGCCGGGCAGTTTGTCTTTCAAGCTCATGGGGTAAATCCTCAAGATTGTTCAAGGTCGCTGTGTTGACCGTTGAGCAGATCGTAGATTGCAGAGATCGGACCGTCCAAGACATACTGCGACCAACTTGAGTCCCTTAAGGTCTGACATGATCGACTTCCGCCAATTGCGCTACTTCGTTGTAGTCGCTGAAGAAGAACACGTGGGGCGTGCTGCCGAACGGTTGCACATCTCCCAATCGCCCCTGAGCCGGCAGATTGCCCAATTGGAAGAGCGCCTGGGCCTGACCCTGTTCGAGCGCAGCCAACAGCGCATCCGCCTGACCCGCGACGGCCAGACGTTCCTCGCCGAAACCAAGGCGCTGCTGACCCACGCCAACCGCCTGGAGTCATTGGGCCGGCGATTGGGTAAAGGCGAAGAAGGCGGACTGTGCATCGGCTACATCGAAAACGCCATGCACGCGGGGGTGCTGCCCAACGCCCTGAAGGTACTGCGTGACGCGCGGCCCAACGTGCATATCGCCCTGTACAACCTGCCCTCCGCCGAACAGCTGGAAGGCCTGCGCCAACGCAGCCTGGATATCGCTCTGGTGGGTGAACCACCGGCGGCGGATGACCCGGACCTGATGGCATTGCAAGTGCTGGACGATCCGATGCTGCTGGCGCTGCCCGAGCAGCATCCGCTGGCCAGCGTCAGCGAGTTGCTGCCTGAGCATCTGGCCGAGCAGCAATGGATTGGCGTGCAGCGCAAAGCGGGTGCAAACCCGGCGGATGACTTTGTTGCGGCGTGCATTCGGGCAGGGTTTACCCCGCAGATTCCGATGGAAGCCAGCGAGCCGTTTACCGCGTTGGGGTTGGTGGCGTCGGGGCTAGGTGTCGCGATGGTGCAAAAGGGCTTGAGCCGCAATGCACCGCCGGGCGTCGTGCTGCGAGAACTGCCGTGGCTGACCTACACCACGCCGCTGTGGGCGGCGTGGCATCGGATCAATCTGCGGCCGTTGGTGGAGACGTTCAGGAAAGTCCTGACAGAGCCCCTATCACCTGTGGGAGCCGGGCTTACCCGCGATGCAGGCACCTCGGTCTGTCAGTAACACCGCGGTGACGCCATCGCAGGCAAGCCAGCTCCCACAGGGTTTAGGTGTCGCAGTTGAACGTGTGGTAGATCAGTACCGCCAATGCCCCGGCACCCATAACCACTGCCCGTTCCCCCAGCGATAGTGCCCCCGCACCCACTGATACCCTGGCGCCGGCGCCACCGGCACCACCTCGACCAAAGGCGGCGGACGCCGCGGATGAACAGGCTCGACAATACAACCGGACAACGCAGCCGCCATCAACGTGGCGGCCAGCGTAGCTTTGAATAGGCGGGACATGGCACGGTTCCCCAATGAGATTGGCCTTCGCCTGAGTGGCGGGCCTACCCGGGTTAAACGCCGCGACCCGGGAAAATCCGTCGCCCGTCTCGGTTATTAATGCTCGTTCCCACGCTCTGCGTGGGAACGCATACCGTGACGCTCCGCGTCACCACTGCGCAAGACTTGAACCTTGCATCGCCAACTGGACGCAGAGCGTCCGGGGCGGCGTTCCCACGCAGAGCGTGGGAACGATCATCAGTGGCTCTTGGCGACCTTGCCCTTCGCCTGGCCCTTCATATACAACGCCTCCACCAACCGCTGGCGCTCATCCCGGGGCAAGGTGCTGGCGAACTGCGCCAGGGTGTTGTCCACCAGCGCCCTGAGCGCCATGTCCGCCTCCCGGGCCTTGCCCAAATCCGTCACCAACGCCTCACGGTCGAGAGTCGGCGCCTCCAGTTGCTTGATCACGTCCAGCCGCGCCTCACGCCCGGCCAGCACCAGCGGCTGGCTGTCGGCGCGGTTCTGGCGCAACAACTGGCGCAGTTCCTTGCGCCGTTCCGGCGGCAGCATGACCATCGCCTGGCGCAGGCCATGCTGGTTAACCACCGCCTCGGCGGGCTTGGTGTTCGCCAACCAATGGTACAAGCCACCGCCGACCCCGCCGATCAAAAACACGTTGAACAACACCGACACAACCAGCAGCGGCTTCAGGTACTTGGGTGACGGGGTCATTGCTCGCTTTCCTCGGCGTTGACGGTGAAGACGACTTCGGCGTCGCCCTGGTCGAAGACACTCGGCAGTACTTCAGGGCCAAGCATGGGCAACGGCACGCTCAACGACGCCACCAGGATTCCGGCGGCGACCCCGGCGATGCCCACGCCAACAAAACCGGCCGGCGACAGCCAGCCGGCGTAGCGCGCCCAGAAGGACTGGCGCTGGGGAAACGATTGGCGAATCTGCCGCGCCAGCGCCGGGTCGACGGGTGCCAGTTGATAGCCGTCCAGCTGGCCGTCGAGCCATCGCGCCTGATGCAGCACCTCAAGGAGGCTGGCATCGCCTGCGTCCAGCAGGGCCTGGGCCTCGGCGTGTTCGGCGGCCGGCCAACGGTGCAAGTGGCCGCCGTAAGCCTTGGCCAATTGGGCAAATCGTTCAGGCGTCATGGTTTTCCCCTTCCTGGGCGGGCGGGCCCGGGTGTGTCGTCAAGGTAACTGCGCAGGTTGCGCCGGGCCCGTGACAGCAAGCTCTCCAGTGCCTCGACGCTGATATTCATCAGCGCCGCGGCGTCGATATTCGACAGCTCTTGGTAATACTGCAACACAATCGCTTCACGCTGGCGATCAGGCAGCGACGCCAACGCCGCCGCCATGCGCTCACTGCGGGCGGCCGCTTCCAGCTGTTCATCGGGCGCAGGCGCTGTGTCGACCACCTCGCTCATCGCCTCCTCATCGCGCAACGGGCGCTCCTTGCGCCGACGCAAATGGTCGTGGCACAGGTTGAGTGCCACGCGGTGCAGCCAGGTGTCGAAACGCGCTTCGCCACTGCGCCAGCTTGCAGCCTGGCGCCAGATACGCAGAAAGCTTTCCTGGGCCACGTCCCTGGCCTCGTCGGCATCCCCGAGGATCCGACTGGCGAGCGCGAGCAAACGCGGCAGTTTGCGCGTCACCATTTCGTTGATGGCCGCCGGTTCGTTGTTACCGATGCGGGCCAACAGCTCAACGTCCGGATCAGTGTCTTTCAATAGGGCAAGTCTCGGTCCGGTGGCTAAGGGTCAGGTTGACGGAATGCTCAGCGGATCCAGTGCCCTTCTCTCCAGTACCAGTTGGGGCCGCGCGATTCCCAGTGGCCAGGTTCCCAACGGGCGTTGCGCATCACCGGCTGCCAGTGGCCCGGTACCCAGGCATAACCGCGCCCTTCATAGCGCCAGTGCCCGCGATCCCACACATAGCCAGGGCGTTCGACGGGAACGGCCTCGACGCGCATCGGCGGTGGCGCTTCGCGGATGATCACTTCGGTCTGGGCAAAGGTCGGCGTGCTGACCAGGGCGGCCAGTGCCAGCGGGATCAACAGGGCATAACGTAATTTGGCCAGCGGTCGTGCAAGTCTCATGACAACTCCTTCATCGGCGATCGCCAGTGATCGCAGTTGTAGGGTTGAACGGCAGGTGTCCGAAAATCCGTCGCAACAAAAAGAACTTTTTATCGCGACCGCTCAGGACGGCAGGCGGGGCCAGTATTGCGCAGGGTTTGCGGGGAGTTGATGAAATTGTTGAAAGGTCGCGACGGATTTATCCATATGGCCGCGTTCAAGGGTTAACCGTTGGTAATCGACAGGCGCGTTCTGTTGGTTGGCGACGCCCATCACCTTGAGGAAATCACCATGTCTCGTCGAATTTCACTGCTGGTTGCCGCCGTCCTGCTCATGAACCTTGGCGGCTGCGTGTTCCTGCCGGGGCACCGCGAGCATTGCTGCTGGCGCGGTTACGGGGTAGTGACTACCCCGACGGCACAAGCGATCTCCTGATCCGCTAACTGACCGCTGCAAACCCCCTGCGCCCGGCCTTGATCTCGGTGCGCAGTTCGCCAATCAGGTTTGAGATGGAACGGATGCTGTCCAGACCCTGGGGCGACACACGGGGCAGCAGCAGGTCGACCCGCCCGGAGGCCGGGTCGAAGATGTTGATGCGCAGCGAACCGTCGCTGTTCAATGAGCAGTCACAGGCGAGGGGCAGGAAGCCCGACTCCATGATGTGGCGAAACTCGGCGATCGAAATCATGCGGGCACCCTTCCCTGTACGGGGCTCGGAGGACGTGATCCGTCTAGGGTAGATGAGCTTTTTCAAACTGCCCGGGAATTAATTCAAAAGTGATACTTGGTGCGCATTTCGGCTAAAACCGCTGGCCGGCTGACGCCAGAAAAACCACACAGCCCCCCTCTTATCCGATGCCACGCGAAGGGCTTGCTTCCTGGCGATGATGGCCAGATGCTCTGGTTTTTTCCGACACCGAGAGCACTCCGCATGAGCATCGAACCTTTGATCGAACCCGACAGTGCTGTGTACAAGACGTTGCTGGAATCGACCAAGGCCATTCCCTGGCGTATCGACTGGGCAACCATGACTTTCAGCTACATCGGCCCGCAGATCGAGGCACTGCTGGGCTGGACGCCGCAGAGCTGGGCCACCGTCGATGACTGGGTGGAACGCATGCACCCGGACGACCGCGAGTATGTGGTCAACTTCTGCGTCTCCCAGTCCCGCGCCGGGGTCGATCATGAAGCCGATTACCGGGCGCTGACCGCCAGCGGTGAGTACGTGTGGATTCGCGACGTGGTGCACGTGGAGCGCAAGGACGGCGAGGTGCAGGCGCTGATCGGCTTCATGTTCGACATCAGCGAGCGCAAGAAGACCGAAGAACACCTGATTCGCCTGCAGAAGCAGCTGGAGGAGTATTCGTTCCAGGACGGCCTCACCGGCATCGCCAACCGGCGCATGTTCGACACCGTGCTGGCGCGGGAATGGACCAGCGCCCAGCGCAGCCAATTGCCGCTGTCGTTGATCCTGTTGGATATCGACTATTTCAAGCAGTACAACGACCTCTACGGGCATATCAAGGGCGACGAATGCCTGCGCCAGGTGGCACGCACGCTGTCGCAGGCGGCCAACCGGCCACGGGACTTCATTGCGCGCATCGGCGGCGAGGAATTTGTGTGGTTGTTGCCGGAAACCGATGCCGAGTCGGCACGGCGCGTGGCCGAACGCTGCCTGCACTTGATCCGCCAGCAGCAGATCGCGCATGAGCACTCGGCGGTGTCGGACCTGCTGACACTGAGCCTGGGCGTAGGCACTTGCACGGTAACGCCGGGCGGCGCGGCGCTGGCCTTTGTCGAAGCCGTCGACAAATTGCTGTACCAGGCCAAGCGCAATGGGCGGATGCGCGCAGAGTTTGCCGACGTAGAGGATTGATACAACGCTCAAATCGCGGGCAAAAAAAATCCCAAGTAGCTGATGGAAACTTGGGATTTAAAAATGCATAAACCGTGGGAGGTGAACGCCCGGTTATATTACCCAGCGGGAAAACTTGTAACAAGATAATTTTCAACCTTTCGTCGGATTAAAACAGCGCTAAGTCATTCAATAACCACACTTTTTTAATGGATCCGATTATTGGAAATGCCACTTTTTGGTGCAATAACAGCGCATCGTTAAACAAACTTCGCTGTTTAATTCCGCGATAAAAATAAGGTTATTGATTAAAAGTGCGTGGGCTTCTTCAAATAGTGCTGATACAGGTGTTTGCACGGATCCACCAACACAAGTTCGTCCTGGGGCGTGGCGCGCGAAACACTGGCTGCCTGACGGCATAACGCCAGGCGCTCCGCCGCCTCTTCCCGCTGCCGGTCGACCTGGGCATTGAGCCGAACGAAATAGGTCCCCAACAACACCGCGACACATAGAACCCCGACGCCAAAATAGCGCAAGGCGTTGGATTGAGGGGGTTCCAGCTCACTCATACACTCATTGCACCTTGTGTTTCTGATAGCGAACATCGTCGCCCTCGGCCGTGTCGACCACTGCCCAGCCAAGCCGCTGGTAAAAACCGTTGGCACGGATCTGATCCCGCCCATCCGTGATCAGGAAGAGCGTGTCGTGGTGCTCGAACAGCGCGGCCTCGGCCACTGCCATCAATTGGCGGCCCAACCCAAGGTTCTCGTGAGACGGCAATACAAACAGGGCGAACACCTCGCCTTCGGCAAGATCAACCATTGCAAACGCGACAGGCCTGCCGTCCAGTTCGGCAAGCCATACGCAAGGCGCCTCGCGCATGCTGTCGGCGACGACTTGCGGGGTAATGCCCAGCTCAGCCATCTGCTCGCGGCTTAAGTGGTTCTGCACCACGGCGGTGCGAATGTCGAAAATGGCATTGATATCGCCCGGAGTTGCCAACCGTATAACCGACCCCATGTGCACCGCCTCCCGATGAGACGCTCAATTGTATGTAAATTGAAACACATCGGTTGTGGTGGATTTGTAAAACACTCACCGGATTGCGCGTTAATCCTGCTCACGCCGCCTGAACTGCCCCGGCGCCAGCCCGTGGGCCTTGCGGAAACACCGGGAAAAATACGCCTCGTCGGTAAACCCGCAACGGTGCGCAATCGCGCCGATCATCTGCGGGCTGTTGAGCAGCAGCGTGCGCGCCAGTTGCATGCGCCGGTCGAGCACCAACTGGGAGAAGGGTTTGCCGGTTTCCTTGCGCAACAGGTGGGTCAGGTAGTTGGGCGACAGGAACGCCGCCGCCGCGGCATCCGTCAGGTTCAGCGACGGCTCGTGCAAATGCTCGCGGATGTAGCCTTGCACCCGGGCCAGGGCATCCTTGCGCCCACGCCGGGTGGCGTTGTTGGCGGCGAACGCCTGGAGCGGTTCGGCGTACTGTTGGCACACCAGCCCGATCAACTGGAACAGGTAACCCTTGAGCCGCTCCCGGGCGCCGAAGCTGCGGTGGGCGTCCAGGCTACGCATGTGTTCCAGCCAGGTTTTGACTTCTTCGAAGGCCGCGTCGTCGAGGATGAAGTCCAACTGCTCCTGGAAGCGGAACGGCGACAGCTCCGGCGCCTGGCCGATGGGGATGTCTTCCAGGTCCAGCGGGTCGCAGGTCAGTTGCGGCAGGAAAAAACCCTGGCTGAAATTGATCAGCATGAAGTCGCCGTCTTCGGGATGGGGAATCACATGCAGGCGATGGGGCAGGATAAAGGCCAGGGCCTTTTTCGGGAACGGGCGCACCGCACCGCCGATGTGCTGCACGGTGTCGCCACCCAGGTTGATCTGGATCTGGAAATATTCGTGGCGATGGGGACTGGTCAGCGCCGCCCTGCCCCGCTTGTCGCGGATGTAGAAGTCGGAGCGGTCGCTGCGTTGTTCCATGCCATAGGTGGTGATGCGGGTGCCGGGCATACACGTTTCTCGGGGGGCCTGGGCACCACTGTAGCGTCAACCCTGGCCGAGGGTGAAGCTCAGTTCGGCCAGGCCATCGATCCCGGCGGTCACCACATCGCCCGGTTGCAAGGCGCCGACGCCCGCCGGGGTGCCGGTAAAGATCAGGTCGCCGGCTTTCAGCGCCACGGATTTGGACGCGTGGCTGATCACCTCACTGACCGACCAGATCTGGTCTGCCAGATCGCCCACTTGGCGTTGCTCGCCGTTGACCTTGAGCCAGATACGCCCAGTGCCCGGGTGGCCGACGGCACTCACCGGCTGCAACGCCGTGCAGGGTGCAGACTCATCGAAGGCCTTGGCCCACTCCCATGGCCGCGAAGCCTTTTTCGCCTGGGCCTGGAGGTCGCGGCGAGTCAGGTCGATGCCCAGGCCGTAACCCCAGATATGCGCGAGGGCATCTTCCGGGGCAATGTCCACCCCGCCCTTGCCGATGGCCACCACCAACTCGACTTCATGGTGCAGATCGGCGGTCAGCGGCGGATAGGCGATCACGCCCTCGGCGGGCACCACGGCATCAGCCGGCTTCATGAAAAAGAACGGCGGCTCGCGGTCGGGGTCGTGGCCCATTTCGCGGGCATGTTCGCTGTAGTTGCGCCCGACACAGAACACCCGGCGCAGCGGGAAGCGGGCGTCGTCGCCGTGGATGGCAAGGGACGGGGTTTCGTTGGGGGTGATGACGTAGCGGGTCATGGCATGTGCCTCTTCGATTACCTGGGGCCAGTATGCGGACGGGCTCCGGGGCGAAGTTGGACAGGCTTACGCAGATTTTGTACTGGGCGGTGCATCGGTCACTTTGCCGAGCGAACCCAACACTGCTAGCCTCATCGCGCTTTCAACCCCTGATCCCGCAGAAAGGACTCTGATGAACATCATTCGCGCCGTCGCACTCTTCGCCGCCTCATTGTTCTCGATGAACACTTCAGCCAAGGCCCCGCTTCCGGGATTCCAGTTGCCCAAGGCAGATTCGGAATATGACGAGAAGGTGTTGGCGGATATCAAGAAGATCGGCTGGCACCATGTGCATGTGCGGGCTGAAGACGGTGAGCCTTCGTTCGCCTACTCCCTGGGGTTCTACGCCAACTTCGGCCAACCGGAAATCATCGTATTCGGGCTGCCCCCGCAGATTGCCCAGCAGTTGCTGAACATCGCCGCGATCCGCTTTGCCGGTGCAAAAGCCGCCTATGAAACCTACAAGCCCTATGACGATATTGCCGAAGGCATGCGCATCGCCTTCATTCCTGTAGACCGCAGGCACTACCGCGAGTACCTCGGTTATGCCGGCTGGTTCTACGCCTCGATCAAAGCTGATTTCCCTGCGTTGCAAATGGTCTGGCCGGACAAACAAGGGCGCTTTCCGTGGGAGCCCAACTACGACCAGTCGTTCTCAAGGCTCCAATTGCTGCTGGATAAATAAGGGTTATTTACGCGCCAGCTTGTAGCGCAAACAGTCCTGATAAAAACTCTGGCGAATCACTTCGGGCTTGACCCGCGAGCGGCTGTCGTAGGTCTGCTCGGTGATGCCCATGGCCATCATGTGCATCCAGGGTTTCTTGAACTGGTAGGTCTTCAGCTTCTGCCGCGCGGCGTACAGCGAGACGCCCGACAGCTTCAATTCCTGGGCCCGGGCGGCGGTGCCTGCACCCCAGCTGCACATGTACTTGTCGTTGTCCCGCAGCTCCCGTGCCTCAACCGAAACCGCCCCACCCGCCACGGCACAGGCGATCAGCATGATTCCCACATTGCGCATTTGCATCCCGCCTAACCACCTGAAAATAAAAGTGATTTTGGCGAGAATTTTGTTACAAAGGGGCCAGCAAATTGCCTTATCGGTGAATTTTCCGGCCTGAAACCGAACCGAGTAACAGCGTTGCCATTCAGGCATTTTGCCACTATTGGTTGCCGATGGCCCATTGCCTGACGATAATCGCGGCGCTCTCCCACACTCACGCAAGGAAACGCCGTGAAAAAGCTTCTACTGTTGACCCCATTGCTCGCACTGCTGTTGCAAGGCTGCGGCGTCACCATGACGCAATACGAGCCGAACTTCGATAACGTCCAGGTCCTCAAGCAGGCAGCGCCGCTGCAACCCGTCAGCAATGCCCAGGTGACGGCCGCATCGGGCGAAGGCTCGTTGTCTGTACGTGCCAACCCGATCCGCTCGCCCAGTGGCAGCATCCCGGCGCATATCCAGGCTGCGATCACCCAGGAACTGCAACTGGCAGGCCTGCTGAACCCGCAAGCAGAACGTCATCTGCAAGTGCTGGTGGTGAAGAATTCGCTGTCGGCAGGCATGGGCTCCGGCAACGGCACGCTGGCCGCGCGGTTTACCCTGCTCAAGGGCAATGACGTGGTGTACGACGCGACCAAGGAAGTGAATCACACCTGGCCCAGTTCGTTCTTCGGGTTCATTGCGATCCCGAATGCCGCCAACGCCTACAACCCGATGGTGCGGGATTTGCTCAAGTCGCTGTACAGCGACCCGTTGTTCATCAAGGCGCTTAAGTAAGGCCTGGGCTGCGAGGATCGGCCACCCTGCCCTCGCAGCTGTTTCAAACGTTCAGTTACGTGTCACGCTCGTGGCACGTCGGCATCCAGTGCCGAATACTTCAGGTTATTGCCGTCGACCATTTGCTTGAGCAGGGCATTGACCTGGCGGGTGAAGGTATCGGTCACCGCGTCTTTCGGCGTGTTGGCCATCAACGGGATGAACCAGATGCCCATCCAGGTATTGATCGAGTCGTGGTTGGAGCCGGTGCTCAGTGCCTGGCCTTGTGCGTCCACCGATTCCAGCTTCATGGTGTACTGATCAGTCCCCAGCGCCGGAATGATGGTGAAGGTAAAGCCGCTGATAAAGGCCAGTACCAGTTGGCCGCCACCCGGTGGATGGTTGTAGACCTTCAGGCGCAGGCTGTAATCGCCTGGCTGCTTCTGGAATTCATCCAGGGTCACGCGACCAAACAGGCCGGAGTCAGTCAGGACTTTCTGCAGCTGTGGCTTGAGCATCTCACGCGCTTGTGGGACTTCGGCCGCGGCGGCATTTGTCGGCTCGCCCTGGTAGAACTTGAAGTCTACGTAGACGTTCGGTTTGTTGGCGTAGCTGGCCTTCGACGGCAGCGTGACGGGTGCCACTTCGTCTTTCGTGAAGCTGGCGCAGCCGCCCATCGACAACGTGATCAGGGCCAACCCCAGCATTTTTCCAATGTGCATTACGACTTCCTTAGTGAATGGAGCGTCTCCATGGCCGGAGTTGCTGGGGGCGGATGATAAAGAGTGGGTGGGAATGTTAAAAGGCCATCTCCGAGAAATACCCGCTCGCAGGCAGCACTAGTTGGCGGAGACCAGTTTCAGGCCGATCACGCCGGCCAGGATCAGCACGATGCACAAAACCCGCAATGGCGCGGTGGAATCGCCCAGCAATGCCATGCCGAGGATCGCGGTGCCCGCTGCGCCGATTCCAGTCCAGACCGCGTAGGCGCTGCCCACCGGCAGGGTGCGCAGTGCCATCGACAGCAGGATCACGCTGGAAACGCCGGTCACGACGGTGAGCAATCCGGGGGTGAATCGGGTGAAACCGTCCGAGGCCTTCATCGCGAACGCGAAGGCGATTTCAAGGATGCCGGCCAAGCCGAGCAGTAGCCATGCCATGGGATGAGCCCTCAGGAAATACAGTGAGTGTGTGGCGAGCAACCCCGCCACACCGAATCAGCGTTGGCTATGCCTTGGCAGCCGCCGCTGGCGTGGTACGGAAGGTGATGCCCAGTCGGTTGAAGGCATTCATCAAGGCGATGCCGTAGGTCAGGTCAGCCAGTTCCTTGTCGCTGAACTCGGCGGCCGCTGCCGCATAGTCGGCGTCCGAAACATCACTGGCGGTCACGGCTTCGGCAAAGGCCAGCGCCACGCGCTCACGCTGGGTGAAGACTGCGCCAGCGTCGTGCCACACTGGCACCAGCACCAGCTTGTCCACGGCCAGGCCTTGCTTGAGCAGGTCCCGCGAGTGCATGTCGATGCAAAAGGCGCAGCCGTTGACTTGCGAAACCCGCAGGTAGACCAGGTCGATCAGCTCCTTGGACAGGCCGCTGTTTTGCAGGTAGACGTAAACCCCGCCGAACGCCTTGTAACCTTCAGGGGAAGCTTTGGAGTAGTCGAGACGCGTTGTCATGGTGAAATCCTGTAGCGGTTGGATGAAGCCGCCATCTTGCGACGCCATGGCCCACCCAGAAAGATCCATGATCGGGCTTGAGCACTAGGCCATGGACCCGCGGACATGGCCTACTCTGAATCATGATTCTTGGCCCTTTGGCATGGGTCATGGGGTTCGTAGACTGAGGGCCATCCATCCAGGAAGCAACGCACCATGAATATCCTCCATGTCAGTGCCAGCCCTCGCGGGCAAGCGTCGGAGAGCAACGCCCTCTCCCTCAAGATCATTGAATGCCTGCGCCAGCGGCACCCGGACGCCGAGGTGATCCAGCGCGGCATTGCCGCAAATGCCCTGGCACCGGTGGACGAGCCTTATGCAACGTCCCAGCAGTCCCTCGTGGACGTCTCGTCCGAGGGGTCGATGGCCCAGTCCGAGCGGCTTGTTCAGGAACTGGAGCTGGCCGACATTGTGGTGATCGCCACCCCTATGCATAACTACTCGGTGCCCGCGGCCCTCAAGCTATGGCTCGATCACATCGCACGGGTGCGCCGCACCTTCGATATCTCGGCCCAGGGCAAGATCGGCCTGTTGCAGGACCGGCCAGTGTTCGTCGCCATCGCCTCAGGCGGGCGGTTTTCCGGGGAGCGCGCGCACCAGCCGGACTTCCTGACGCCGTACCTGAAAACCATACTGGGCATGATCGGCCTGCATGACGTGACCTTCTTCACCGTCGAAGGCACCGCTTCCCGCCCGGAAACTCTGGCCCAGACGCGCCGCCAGACCGACCAGGCGCTGCACGATTATTTCGCCACCTGAACAGGACCCGCCGCCGGATGAGCACTTCGATCAAGGCCTTTTCACCGCTGGACGCCGGCACCGCGGAGCCGATTTACCGGCAACTTTACTGGCGGTTCCGCAGCGCGATTGCCGACGGTTTGCTCAAGCCGGGCGAACGCATACCCGCAGCCCGGGCCCTGGCCAAGGAGCTGGGGTTGGCCAGGGGCACCATCGACACGGCGTATTCGCTGCTGGCAGCCGAGGGTTATATCCAGGCCCGAGGCCAGGCCGGCACGGTGGTGGCTGAAGGGATCAAGGCCAGCCTGCCGGAGCGCCCCATGACGGCCAGCGACCACAATGCCGTGCGGCACAAGGCCGCCGTGTTGCCGTTTCAAATGGGGCTGCCCGCACTGGACGCGTTCCCGCGCAAGATCTGGTCGAAAATCGCCGCCCGCTGCGTGCGGGCCACCCAGGTCGCCGACATGGCCAACCCGTGCGTGTTCGGCCTGCACTCGCTGCGCACGGCGATTGCCAGCTACTTGCAGGTCGCCCGGGGCATCCACTGTTCGCCAGCGCAGGTCTTCGTCACCTCGGGCTATCGCAATACGCTGGGGCTGATCGCCCATGCACTGCTGGAACCGGGCGATCGGGTGCTGGTGGAAGACCCAGGCTACTTGTTCACCCGACCGTTGCTGGATTACCTGAATATCAAGGCCATACCGGTGCCGGTGGACCCGGATGGCATGCAGGTATCCCAGGCCGTGCAACAGGGCAAAGGCGCCCGCGCCGTAGTGGTCACGCCGGCCCATCAAAGCCCGCTGTGTGTCTCGCTGGCCTTGCCCAGGCGCCTGGAGCTGCTGGATTGGGCGAGTCGCCAGCAGGCCTGGATCATCGAGGACGACTACGACGGCGAATACCGCTACGTGAGCCGCCCGCTGCCGGCCCTCAAGAGCCTGGACCGCGACGGCCGGGTGCTGTACGCCGGAACCTTCAGCAAGGTGTTGTTCCCCGGCATCCGCCTGGCCTATCTGGTGGTGCCGGCAGCTCAAGTGGAACGCTTCGAACATGTCAGCCAGACCTTCCTCGGGGGCTGCCCGGAGTTGACCCAGGCGATCGTCGCAACGTTTATGACCGAGGGGCATTTTGCGCGGCATATCCAGCGCATGCGCAAACTCTACGGTGAGCGTCGGGAGGCCACCGCCAGGGGCTTGCGCAAGGCCTTGGGCGAGCATATTTCGATTGACGCCCAGCCGGGCGGGATGCACTTGATCCTGCGCCTCAATGCACAACAGTCAGACCGCCTGTGCGTGGAACGCCTGGCGCAGGCCGGCATTTATGCCGAAGCCTTGAGCGACTGGAATATTCAAGGCCAGACCGGCCCCGGCCTGCTGCTGGGCTTTGCCAATATCGAGTCCGAGGCCATCGCCGAAGCCCTTGGAAAACGCATCCTGGACGCACTCATGGCCTGATCCGCCAGCGCGTTCTTGGCTCTTTTGCCCACCGGCGAGTGGCGCCATGCTGGACAGCTCGTCCTCACCCGCCTGGAATGCCCATGCCCACTCCCCTGCGCAGCCTTGCAGTTTTCTGCGGTACCAATTTCGGCTTCAACCCGCGCTATGCGGATGGCGCCCAAGCCCTCGGTCGGGAAATCGCCCGGCGCGGCATACGCCTGGTCTACGGCGGCACCCACAAGGGCTTGATGGGCGTGGTGGCGGATGCTGCGCTGGCTGAAGGTGGCGAAGTCATCGGCGTGATCACCGAGTTACTGCATGAACGCGGCCATTCCCACGCCGGGCTTACCCACCATGAAGTGACTCAAGACATGCGCAGCCGCAAGACACGCATGAGCGACTGCGCCGACGGTTTCATTGCCTTGCCCGGCGGGCTGGGAACCCTGGAGGAGTTGTTCGAGGCGGCCACGCTGACCCAGGTCGGCGAACACCACAAGGGCGTGGCGTGCCTGAATACGGCGGGGTTCTTCAACCCGGTGCGCGCCCTGCTCGATCACGCTGTGCAGGAGGGCTTCATGAAGGTCGAACATAGCCGGATGCTGATGTTCAACGAAGACCCCGGCGCCCTGATTGATGCCCTGGAGCAGTGGCAGGCGCCGGTGGTTTCCAAGCTGATTGAGCCGGTGGCGAACTAACGTTTTTCGGTCTTGGCGATGCTGCTCCCGAATCCTTTCGCCAAGGCCTTTTTATTTACCACTGATAGGTCGCACTGGCCTGCACGGTACGCTGCGAGCCATACCAGCACCACGAGTAGGAATAGCAGGACGCGACGTACTCTTTATTCGCCAGGTTGGTGGCGTTTACCGCCAGGCGCAGGTTGTCACCCTGACGATTGATGTGCGGGATGTCGTAGTGCACCGCTGCATCAAACAGGGTGTAACCGGGCACCTTCAGGGTGTTGGCGGTATCGCCCCAGGAAGAACCGACATAGCGCGCACCGGCCCCCACGCCGAAGCCCTTCAGCGTGCCGTCGTGCAGGGTGTAATCCGCCCAGGCCGACGCGGTATGACGCGGAACCGCGTAGGTGGTGGTGCCTTCGGCCGCAATGGCCGGGCCGACACCGATGTCGCTGATGGGCGCATAACGCACGGTGTTGTTGGATTTGCTGATGCGGTTATCCAGGTAGGCATAGGCCGCAGTGATATCCAGGTTGTCGTTCAGGCTGGCCTTGCCTTCCAGTTCAAACCCGCGGGATTGCACTTCACCGTCCTGAATCTGGCAGCGGGAGCCGTTGCACAGGTGGGAAGCGTCCGGGTCCAGCGTCGGTACGTTGGTCTGGCGGAGGTCGAAAATGGCAGCCGTGATGAAGCTGTTGCTGCCCGGCGGCTGGTACTTGATGCCGATTTCCGTCTGCTTGCCCTCGGTCGGCTGGAACGTCGAACCGCCGTAGCCCGTGCCGGATTGCGGCTGGAAGGATTCCGAGTAGCTGACATACGGCGCCAGGCCGTTATCGAACAGGTAGACCAGGCCCAGGCGGCCGGTGAAGGCCTTGCTGTCCTGGGACGACTTGGTCTTTTTCTGGGTGGTCATCGCCAGGGTACTGTTGTCGGTGCTGGCCCAGTCATAACGCCCGCCCATCAACAGCACCCATTTGTCCCACTTCATCTGCTCTTGCAGGTACACCCCCGTTTGCTCGCTGCGCGAGGTGGCGTCGCTGGTGTAGGCCGGCACCGGCACGGCCGCGCCGTAGACCGGGTCGAAAATATCCAGCGTAGGCCCTGCCGTGTACACGCCGTTGCCCGACTTGGTGTCAGTGCTGGTGTTCTGGTAATCGGCGCCCATCAGCACGGTGTGCTGCAACGGGCCGGTGTCGAATTTGGCCTGCAACTGGTTGTCGAGGGCATAGGCGTCGATGTTCACGTCGCTGGCAGTGGTCGAGCGGCGGATGGTGCGGTAATCGCTCTCCAGGTAGTTGCTGTAGAGGCTGCGGTATTGCCCTTCGCTGCGCAGGTAGCGCGCATTCTGGCGCACAGTCCAGACATCGTTGAAGTGATGTTCGAAGGCGTAGCCGATGGAGTAATACTCGCGGTCGCTCTTCTCGAAGCTTTTCTCGCCGTCGTAGAAATCCACGTCGATCTTGCGCCCCGTCGGGCTGTGCAGCACCGAGCCCCAGGCTGGCATCGAGCCGTAGGACGCGCCCTTGGGGTCCTTCTGGAAGTGCCCGAGCAAGGTCAGCGAGGTATTCTCGTCCGGGCGCCAGGTGAAGGCGGTGGACAGGGATTGACGCCGGGTTTCGGTGTGGTCGATCTGCCCGTCGGCATCGTCGAACAGGCCGGCAACGCGGTAGGAATAAACGCCTTGGTCGTCCAGCGGGCCACTCAAGTCAAAGGTCGTGCGCTTCTTGTTGAAGGTCCCGTACTCGACGCCGACTTCATGGAACGGCGTGTCCAGCGGGCGTTTGCTGACCATGTTGATCACCCCGCTGGGGGTGCCCTGCCCGTACAGCACCGACGCCGGCCCGCGCAGCACTTCGACGCGCTCCAGGTCGAAGGCGTCTTTTTGCGGCAAGGCATCCCGGCTCGACGGCATGCGCAGGCCGTCGAGGTAGGTCGCCGGGGTGAAGCCACGGATGGTCAACTGGTCGAGACGCGAGGCGGTGGAGCCACGGGTTTCCGGGATCACGGCAGCGCTGTAGCGCAGGATCTGGTTGAGGCTCTCGGCGTTCTGCGCGCGCATCTGGTCTTTGGTGACCACGGAGATCGACTGCGGGGTTTCGATCAGTGCGGTGTCGGTCTTGGTGCCCGACAGGCTGCGGGTGGCCACGTAGCCAGACACCGGGCCGGTGGGGCTTTCCGACGGGTACGCGCCGCTGATGGTGGTGGCCTGCAACTCCATGGCGCCATCGGTGTGCGGGATGGCTTCGAGACGGTAGCGGTCGTCGGCGATCTTCAGGGCTTGCAGGCCGCTGCCGGCCAACACTTGGGCCAGGGCGGCGTCGGTATTGTATTGCCCGTTCAGGCCATTGCTGCGTTTGCCGCGGGTCAGGCTCGAATCAAAGGCCAATACCAGGCCCGCCTGTTCGGCGAGGCTGTTGAGGGCCTGGCTCAGGTCACCGGCGGGAATGGAGAACGCAGCGCTTTCAGCCGCGTAGGACGCTTGAACGGTCAGCAGGGGTACGGCGGCAAACGCCATCGCCACTGAAAGGGTCAATGGCTGTAAAGGACGAGCAAGGCGCGACATGAGAAGTCCTGGGAAATGGGGGTTCTATTAGTCATGACGGCCATGTCGGAAAATCGGGTATGAATGAGAGCAGTTTTTATTCAGACTTTTTACAGCGGCTTGATCACCACCACCAAATCCGTGAAGTACTCCACCTTGATCGGCAGGTTATCCGCCAGCGACGCCAGTGCCGCGCCGGTGTCATCGAGCTTGAATACCCCGGACACGCGCATCCCTTGCAGCGCCTGCGGATCAAAGCGCACCAGCCCATGGCGGTAACCGGCGAGGGTTTGCAGGACCTCGCTCAGGGGCTGGTCGTCGACCTTGAGCAAACCACGGGTCCAGGCATCCGGGTCGGCGTTGCCGATGGGTTGTGGGGTGCCGGCACGGCCGTCCTGGAGCGTGGACTTCTGCCCCGCCGGCACTTTCACGTCGCCCGCAACGGTGCCTTTGACGGCCACGGTGGACTCGATCACGGTGACCACGGTCGCGCCATCCTCGGCCTTGCGCACCAGGAACCGCGTGCCCAACGCCGTGGCCGTGCCCTGGTCGGTGTGCACCACGAACGGCCGTTGCGCGTCCTTGGCTACCTCGACCCACATCTCGCCCTGCAACAGTTCGATCACCCGTTGGTGGCCGTCAAACTTCACGTCCAGTGCCGAGTTGCTGTTGAGCTGCACCTGGCTGCCATCGGTCAGTGCCACCTGGCGCCGTTCGCCCACGCTGGTGCGTTGGTCGGCCATCCACACCGGCAGGCGCTCAATCCCGGCCCAGCCGCACAGCAACACACCCAACAGCGCGACGGCCTGGGTGCTACGGGCGGCAAACCTTGTTTTCTGTGGGGCAAATGCACGGTTCAGGGCCATGCGCGCCGGGGCGGCGGGCAACTCGTCGAGGCTGCCCCACAGGCTGCGCATGCGCTCGATGGCGACGGCATGCCGTGGATCGGCCTGGCACCATTTCTCGAAGGCCGCGCGGTCGGCCTCGGTCACGTGGTCGTCGTGCAACAACGTCAGCCAGCGGGCGGCTTCACTGATGATCTGCTCGGAACTCACGACAGCGGGTCCGCCCCGTGCAGGGTGTGATAGCAATGCACCAACGCACTGGAGATGTAGTTCTTCACGGTGCTGGAAGACACCTGCAGTTGTTCGGCGATTTCGCTGTAGGTCAGCCCGTCGAGGCGACTGAGCAGGAATGCCTCGCGGGCCTTGGCGGGCAGGCCGATGAGCATTTCGGCAATGCGTTCCAGGGCCTGCAGTGCCACATGAATCGCCGCCGGGTCCGGCATGCCGGCATCTTCGCTCTGGATCGCCAGGGCTTCCATGTAGGCCTTTTCGATGCGCCGCCGACGCGCGCCATCGATCATCAAGCGCCCCGCCGTGGTGGCCAGGAAGGCGCGGGGTTCCTTGATGGTATGGGGATCGGCCAGCAGCAGGATGCGGATAAACGCGTCGTGGGCCAGGTCGGCGGCATGTTGCGAGCAGCCGAGTTTCTTGCGCAGCCAACCGTGCAACCAGGAATGATGGTCGCTGTAGAGGGTGGTGATGGTCTGCTGGCGACGGGCTATATCACCATCAGCTACAGGAAAGTCATGCATGCGCAAAAATTTCTCAAACAAGAAAGATTACCAATTGCGCGAACGATGACAGTAAAACGAAGGGGGAGCAAGGATGGAGTGATGGCTTGCAACGAATCTGCGACTTGCTGTGCCCACCTTGAAAGCGACTAGTGCGCACGCGACACTTCTGCGACTCATACAAGGACATCACGCATGACAACCTTCGCCAACACGGTCTCTACCCGCGAGGCCTATCAACTGCTCAAGGACGTGGCATTAGAGGTTCGAACGCTGAAACCCGTCAGCTCCAGCGACGAGCAAATGGTTGTCGACATCGACGGCTGGCAGGTCACGCTGTCAACCTGCGGGACGGCTCTGGAGTGCTGCCTGCGCTGTATTGCACCGGATAACAGGCAAGGTTCACTGGACACCTGGCAACGTTACGGCACCAATCCGCTCGATCTGATGAGCCTGTGGGAGCGAACGCAGCTGCAGCGCCTGGTGCATGCAGCCTTCGTTCGCTGAACATGCGCCCTGCCAGCAATCACCCACTGCCAACATCAAACACTTTACGGATTAACGCCAGCTCCAGGAAACCCCGGTGTAAACCCCCATGCCATCCCCCGGCGTCGACCGCGCCACATCCAGCCCCTTGTCGTCATAACCCGGCGTGACCGTGTTCGCGTAACGCCGGTTGGTCAGGTTGCGCAGGTCGACCCAGGCTTGCCAGTCGTGCTTCGGCGCGTCGTACCCGAGCGTCGCGCCGAGCAGTGTGTAGGCCGCCGCGTAGTAGGAGTTGGCGTAGTCCACCGCGACCCGCGATGAATGTTCGCCATTGAGGCTGGTGTAGAAACCGCTCGGGTGGCTGTAGCGCAATTGCGCCTGGTAGTAGTGCCTGGGGATGCCGGGCAAGGTGTTGTCGCCGAAGCGGTCGTCGTTGCGGTAGTGGAAGTCGCTGTAGGTGTAGGCCTGGCGCAGGGCGAGCTGGCCCGTGCGGCCCCCGTCCCACAGCGGGCTGATCAGGCTCAGCTCCAGGCCTTGGTGCACGGTTGGGCTGGCGTTGGATTCGGCGATTATTGCGGACGTGGTGGACGTCGCGGCCTGGGTTTCGACGCTGAGCAGTTCGTGGCGCACCTCGGAGCGGTACAGCGCCAGGTCCCACTGGCCGAACCATGCTTCACCGCGACCGCCGACTTCCAGGGTGGTGGCGGTCTGGTTTTTCAGCTTCACCCCTTCACGTTGCAAACCGCTGGCCGGGCCGCTGCCCACGGGGAAGTACTTGTTGGAGCCCCAGATCATCGACCACGCATGGGGCGGTTCCACCGAGCGACTCAGGTTGCCGTACACCTGCAATTGGGGGCTGAAGTCGTAGCGCAGGCCAACCCTTGATGCGTAATCCCAATCGTGCTGGCTGATGGGTGTGTGGGTCTGCGGGTAGCTGACTTCGGTTTCACGACGGGTGTAGATCGCCGCCAGCCCGGTGGTCAGCCACAGGTCCGGCAGCAGTTCCAGGTCGTTGCCGATATGCAGCACGGTGTCCGAACCCAGGTAGCTGTAGTCGCGGGTCCTGGTGCCGGGCGCGTAGTCCGCCGTATTGCCGGTGGGGATCCGCACGAATTCCGAGCCGCCGTTGTTCGGCATCGCCTGGGTGGTGCGCAGGCCGAGGGTGGTCTTGCTGTCACGCCCGAACAATGTGTCCTGGCGGATGTAATTCAGGGTGCCGCTGACGTCGGTGTAGGCAACCTTGAGACGGTTGGTGCCCTCGCGCAGGTCCATCGGATAATCGTGATACGCCAGCCCGACCTCGACCCGGGCGTTGTCGTCCAGGTGCAGGGTGGTTTTGTTGGCGATCCAGGTCGAGCCCGGTTGCGTGCGTTTCGAGTCTCGCGCCACGTTGAGGCTGGCGGCGGCGCGCGGGTCGTGGCTGATCTGGTCGCGGGTCAGTTTGCCGGGGGAATCGTTGTCGGTTTCGCGGTAGCGAAAGTAGAAGCGGGTTTCCAGGTCGGGGTTGAAGCGGTAGCCGAAGTTGGCCGCGATGCCCTTGCCGCTGCCGGCGCTGTGGTCCTGGAAACCGTCGTATTGCGAGTCGGTGAGGCTGATGTAGTAGTCGGCATCCCCCAGCACCTGGCCCGAGCTGATCTCTCGCTGGCCGTAGCCATGGCTGCCTGCTTCGTAGCGTACTTGCAGCCTGGGCGCGTCGTAGCCGGTGTGGGTCACGTAATTGACTGCCCCACCCAGGGCCAATGCGCCCTGGTCAAAACCGTTGGCGCCACGCAGCACTTCAACGCGGCTGAGCCACAACGGGTCCTTGAGTTCGTAGGGCGTGCCACCCGGGCCGGTCAGTGGCAGGCCGTCGAAGGTTTCATACAGGCCGGAAGCGTGGGCGCCCGGGCCCCGGTTGATACCCGAGCCACGGATCGAAAGCTTCACCCCTTCGTTGTTTGCCGCCTTGGCATAAACACCGGCCTGGTACTTGAACACGTCCTCGTTGGTGCTCACCCGTCCCTGATCGACGCTGCCCATGTCGATGTAGTTGGTGGCGCCGGGCACGCTCTTGAGCTGGGCCTGGGCCAGTTCGTCGGCGCTGAGTTCGGCGCTGCTGACTTCGACGGGGGCCAGTTGCAATGTGTCGTCGGCCTGGGAAACCGGGCTGAAGCTCAGGGCGGCGCCAAAGCCCAGCAAGGGCCAGGCTTTTCGGGAGGTGAACGGAAACGCGGGGGGCATGGGGGTAAATCCTTGGAATTCGTTTTTGCGACGGGCTCGGTCCGGCACAAGGTCTGTGGTGGGAAGCCCGTGAAGCGCGGCGGGTCACCATTGATGAACGCACAGGCCCCCATCGGCGTTAAGTCCAAAATAGAATTACCAAATGCAAACTCAGTATTTATGGAAATAAGCGGCACCGATTACTGTAGAGCCATTGAGTCCCCAGAGATTTACGTCATGCAAACATCCGCCACCGTCATCGATTTCACCCTCCACCGCAAACGCCGCCAGGCTCGCGCAGCGGCTGAACTGATGTGGGCGATGTATGCGGCACGGGCCGGGGTCGCGCTGTTTACCGCACACGTCACCACGTCCAGCGATACCCGCCGGGCGTGAGGCGATGAATTTCCTGCATGCGATACCCGAAGTGCCCGACCTCCCCACCAAACCCAAGGACTGCAACAGCGGCGACGATGACGCCATCGGCCAGTGCGTCGCGCAGAACCTGCAGCGCCTGCGCAGTAAACGCTACCTGTCGCTGGATGCCCTGGCGCGCAACTGCGGCGTAAGCCGGGCGATGCTTGCGCAGATCGAGTCCGGGCGCAGCGTGCCGTCGATCAAGGTGCTGTGCAAGATCGCCAAAGGCTTGAAAGTGTCGGTGGCGGCGTTCCTGGAGAACCGTGCGTTCGAAGGGGTTGAACTGCTGCCGGCGCAACAAAGCAAACGCCTGGTGAGTGCCGATGGCAGCTTCATCAGCCGGGCGCTGTTTCCGTACGATATGGCGCGCCAGTCGGAGTTCTACGAGATACGCCTGAAGGCCCTCGGCGAGGAGATTTCAGAAGGTCACGGGCCCGGCATCCAGGAAAACCTGGTGGTGGCCCAGGGCGTGCTGGAAGTCAGCGTCAACGAGGAACGCTACCTGCTGTCCACCGGTGATTCGATTTTGTTCTACGCCGACCAGCCCCACCGCTACCGCAACCCCGCAGACAGTGAGGCGGTGGCGTTCCTGGTGATCACCTACCCGGAACGCCTGGACTGAAACGCAAAAAGCCCCGGCACTCGCCGGGGCTTTTTGATCTCACGCCAAACGAATCAGCAGGTGCAGCACATCATCGGCATGCCGTTGCAGCTCATCATCATCGGCATGGCGCAGTCGTTCATCATCTTCATCATCAGCATGCAGCAGTTGTTCATCATGTCCATGCTCATGCCAGGCATCGGCATCATCTTGCAGGTCATGCAGTCGGCTTCCATCTTGCATTCCATGACGCACTTCATCATCGGCATAGGCATGCCCATCGGCATCATCATCGGCATGTTCATGGTCGACATGCTGTTCATCATCGCCATGCCGTCTTCAGACATGCACATCATCGACATGTTGGCGCACTGCATCATCATCGGCATGCCGCAGTTCATCATCATCGCCATCATTTCGGCGTTGTTCTTGAACATCGCCATGTCCATGCCCGCGGCCGGCTTCATGGTGCACATCATGGCCTCGTCGGTCATCTTGCAGGTCATGGTTGCCATCATCATCGGCATGCCCATCATCGGCATCATCGGCATCGCGTTGTTCATTGGCATCTGCATGGCGTTCATCATCTTCGAAACTCCGTAATCGACAGGAAATGAGTAAGTTCTGGGGCCGATTCTAGAGAGGCCGCACAACGGCGCAAGACGCTGGCCCAGCAGCAGGAATAGACGCTGCATGGGGATTTCCCGGGGCGCGGCAGCGGATAATTCCGTGATGACAGATGCTTTGGCGTAATCACGCCGGCCGGCTCCGCTATCAGGGCCAAACCGGCGCGATGGATATGCGATTGGGGAATGGCCCCCAATCAGAAGGAAATAAACGATCTAACCACGGTAGAAATACCCGCTCATTCGGCGAAGAAGCGGTTCGCCGGACGCGGCAGCCCGAGGTTTTCCCGCAGGGTAGAGCCTTCGTACTCGCGCCGGAAGATCCCGCGCCCCTGCAACTCGGGCACCACCCTGGCCACAAAGTCATCGAGCCCGCCCGGCAGCCACGGGAACATGATGTTGAAGCCATCGCTGCCCTCTTCTTCCAGCCACTGCTGCATCTCATCGGCAATACTGTGGGCGGTGCCGACAAACGAGAGACCTGCATAACCGCCAAGACGCTGGGCCAATTGGCGCACCGTCAACTGTTCGCGATCAGCCAGCGCCAGTACCCGTTCGCGGGAGCTCTGGCTGGCGTTGGTTTGGGGAATCGCCGGGAGGTATTGGTCGGGATCAAACTTCGTCGCGTCGGTACCCAGCGCGATCGACAGCGAGGCAATCGCACTTTCGTAATGCACCAGGCTGTCGAGATGCGCACGAATCCGCCGCGCATCTTCCAGCGTATCGCCGACCACCACAAACGCCCCGGGCAAGATCTTCAGATGGTCGGGATGCCGCCCCACCGCCAGCATCCGGCGCTTGATATCGGCATAGAATTTACGCCCTTCCTCGAGCGTGCCGGGCGCCACGAAAATCACCTCGGCGGTTTCTGCCGCCAATTGCCGGCCCGGCTCCGAGGCGCCGGCCTGCACGATCACCGGCCAGCCCTGCACCGGGCGGGCAATGTGCAGCGGGCCGCGCACATTGAGGTAGCGGCCCTGGTGATTGAGGGTGTGCAGCTTGTCGGGGTCGAAGTACACACCGCTGTCGGCATCGCGGATGAAGGCATCATCGGCCCAACTGTCCCAGAGCCCGGTGACCACATCGTAGAACTCCCGCGCACGGGCGTAGCGCTCGTCGTGGGCATAGGCCTGCTCCAGGCCGAAATTCTGCGCCGCATCCGGGTTGGCAGTGGTGACGATATTCCAGCCGGCGCGGCCGTTGCTCAGGTGATCCAGGGACGCGAAGCGCCGGGCAATGTGGAACGGTTCGTCGTAGGTGGTCGAGGCCGTGGCTACCAGGCCGATGTGCTCGGTGGCCTGGCTCAGGGCCGACAATAAGGTGAACGGTTCGAAGGAGGTGGCGGTGTGGCTGCGCTTCAACGCGTCGATAGGCATGTTGAGCAGGGCGAGGTGGTCGGCCATGAAGAACGCATCGAAACGCGCTTTCTCCAGGGTTTGGGCAAACTGCTTGAGGTGCGTGAAGTTGAAGTTGGCGTCACGGTAAGCGCCGGGATAGCGCCAGGCGCCGGTGTGGATGCTGACCGGGCGCATGAACGCGCCCAGCTTCAGTTGGCGTTGAGTGGTCATGGAAAGCCCCTGATCGAGAGGGGCCCAGCATCGGATGGGCGAACGGCGTCTGTCTAATAACCAAAGGATCTGACTTATGCCTGCGCGGATCGGCTGTTGTAGTCCGCCAGAAATTCTTCGGAGGCGACATGGTCTGCCATGCCCCGCAGCTGCGCGGCCGAATCATGCCCCAGCACCTCCTCTACCCGGTTATTGGCGGCCGCCCAGTACACCAGCGCCTCACTGAACAGCGCTTCGCCCTTGGGCGTGAGCACGCAGCGTTTGGTGCGCTTGTCCAGGGCATCCGGGCGCAGCTCGACAATCCCGTCGCGCACCAGCGGCTTCATCGCATGGGTCAGCGCCGACATCAGGATCGCCAGGCGTCCGGCCAGCTCCTGCAACGTCGGCCCTGCCTGCTCATCCACCGCCGCCCACCGGGCGATTTCACCCAGCAAGCCGACCTGCGTAGCCTTCAGGCCAATCGGCGCCAGCGCTTCGTCATACAGTTGGCCCAGCCGCCGGGCGGCACGGCGCAGTGCGTTGTTGGTGCACGCCACGTCCCCCAGCAGGCTCAAAAGGTCGGCACGGGCATCAGGCTTGTCAGTCTTGTGTGTTGGCATTTTCAGATCCTCCATGCCGGTAGAATGATTGAGTACTAAACCATTGACAAGGACAAACGCCAAGCCTATAACTTGAGCCCTCAACAATATTGGTTGAGTACTCATCTATTGGAGCCGTTCATGTCGATCCCTGCTTCCACAAAAATTGCCCTGATCACGGGTGCTTCTTCAGGTATTGGCGCCGTGTATGCCGACCGATTGGCAGCCCGTGGTTACGACTTGATCCTGGTCGCCCGTCGTGAAGACCGCCTCGAAGCACTGGCGGCGAAGATCACTCAAGCCTACGGGCGCGAGGTCCAGACCATCGGCGCCGACCTGGTAAACCCCGCGGACCTGGCCCGCGTTGAAAGCCTGCTCGCCGGCAACCCGGCGATCCAGGTGCTGGTGAATAACGCCGGCCTGGCCCGCCTGCATCCGCTGGCTCAATCCTCGGTCGAGGATTCCACGACCCAGATCGCCCTGAACATCACCGCCCTCACCCGCCTGACCCACGCGGCGCTGCCGGGCATGCTGGTGCGCAATGAAGGTTTGATCATCAACGTGGCATCGGTGTTGGGCGTGCACTCGCTGCCGGTCAGCTCGGTGTACAGCGGCACCAAGAGCTATGTCCTGGCATTCAGCCGTGGCTTGCAATCGGAACTGGCGGAAACCGGGGTGAAGGTGCAGATCGTGTTGCCGGCAGCCACCGCTACCGAGATCTGGGACGCGTCGGGCATTCCGCTTTCCGCCCTGGAACAGGAGTCGGTCATGACCACCGAAAACCTGGTGGACGCGGCACTGGCCGGGCTGGATCAGGGTGAGACGATCACCTGGCCGTCGGTGGCCGATGGTTCGTTGTGGGAGACCTATGATGCGGCGCGTGGTGCGTTGTTTGCGGCCACGCAAACAGGCAAGCCGGCGCCCCGGTATGGGATCGTCTGAGGCGCCAGCCGGCTTTATTGAATACCGATGGAAATACGCCGCACAGTCTGCTCCTCACGGGGCAGGCTGATGTCGCCTTCGTAGGTGCACTCGCGGCCGGTGCAGCTGTTTTCCACGGTCACCGGCGCAAGGCTTTTGACCGGAGAGCGCGGCTTGGGCTCAGCCTGCGGCGTGAGCGGTACAGCGCTGAGGACAGGTGCCTCGTAGGTCAGGTCCAGGCTGGACGCGTGGGCCTGGGTGGCCAGAACGGCGAGCAGTGCGCTCGCCATGACAGTCCTTGTAAACAACATCGAAATCTTTCCGGGCAGCAAAAAATGAAGGGGCAATGATAAACCCTTGAGCTGCCGGGTTGAAGTCAACGTGCCTGGACGGCAGGTTCCAGCACCAATACGTTGGAGGGGCCCGCACGGAATGTCGGGTTGTGCTTCGCGGCTTCCAGCATGTGCGGCGCTGCGTGGTGATCCTTGAGCGCCGCCTTTGAAGCCCACGTCTCGATCAACACAAAACTGTCGCTGTTGCCCTCGACCGGATGCAGGTCGTACTGGATGCAACCGGCTTCGGCCCGGACCAGCGGAGCGAGCCCGGCAAAGGCCGCCAACTGGTCCGCACCCCGGCCAGGCTGGGTATTGATGATGACGACAAGCCGCACTTCATCGGACATAAACAGCACCGTTATCGATAAGGAAATTGAGCGGCCACAGTAAGGGATGCCATTCTCTGGCGCTATGAAAAATCTATCAGTAAGCTACTTTCACTGATTGGATTGAGTCAGCACTCAAGCCCTCCCCCTTTTCTGCACCCGGCGATAACCACGTGATCGAAGTAACCGAAGTTTCCATTGCCCAGCTGCGCACTGCGCTCGAATCCGGCCAGACCACGGCGGTTGAACTGGTCGAGGCTTACCTCGCCAGGATCGACGCCTACGACGCCCCCACGACTGCCACCGCGCTCAACGCGGTGGTGGTGCGCAACCCGCAAGCGCTGGAGGAAGCCCGGGCATCCGACGCACGCCGGGCCAGCGGCACAACCCTGGGCCCGCTCGACGGCATTCCCTACACGGCCAAGGACAGCTACCTGGTCAAGGGCCTCACCGCCGCTTCCGGCAGCCCGGCTTTCGCGAACCTGGTTGCCTACCGCGATGCGTTCACCATCGAGCGACTGCGGGCAACAGGCGCCATTTGCCTGGGCAAGACCAACATGCCGCCGATGGCCAACGGCGGCATGCAGCGCGGCGTATATGGCCGGGCCGAGAGCCCGTACAACGCCGACTACCTCACCGCACCGTTCGCCTCGGGCTCCTCCAACGGCGCCGGCACGGCGACTGCGGCGAGCTTCGCGGCGTTTGGCCTGGCGGAAGAAACCTGGTCCAGCGGGCGCGGCCCGGCGTCCAACAATGGCCTGTGTGCCTACACCCCGTCCCGTGGCGTGATCTCGGTGCGCGGCAACTGGCCGCTGACCCCGACCATGGACGTGGTCGTGCCTTACGCCCGGACCATGGCCGACCTGCTTGAAGTGCTCGACGTCGTGGTCGCAGAAGACCCCGACACACGCGGCGACCTGTGGCGGATGCAACCCTGGGTGCCGATCCCCGGCGTCGCCTCGGTACGCCCGCAATCCTATGCAGACCTGGCCGCGACCGGCGATGCACTCGCTGGCAAACGCTTCGGCGTGCCGCGCATGTACATCAACGCCGACCCCGAGGCAGGCACCAGCGACGCCCCGGGAATCGGCGGCCCTACTGGCCAGCCAATCAAAACCCGGGCCTCGGTGATCGAACTCTGGGAAGCTGCGCGCAAGGCACTTGAAGCCGCCGGCGCAGAAGTGGTCGAGGTGGATTTCCCGCTAGTCTCCAATTGCGAAGGCGATCGCCCGGGCGCACCGAAAGTGTTTACCCGAGGCCTGGTGTCCAAGGAATTCCTCCACGATGAATTGTGGGAACTGTCGGCCTGGGCGTTCGATGATTTCCTGCGGGCCAACGGCGACCCTGCGCTGAACCGCCTGGCGGATGTCGACGGCCCGAAGATCTTCCCCCACGACCCCGGCACCCTGCCCAACCGCGAAGACGACCTGGCCGCCGGCATGGACGAATACGTGCGCATGGCCGAGCGCGGCATCACGCCGTGGGACAGGATCAGCACCGTGCCCGACGGCCTGCGCGGCCTGGAACAGACACGACGCATCGACCTTGAAGACTGGATGGATAACCTGGGGCTGGATGCGGTGATTTTTCCGACAGTCGCCGACGTAGGTCCGGCGGATGCGGATGTGAATCCCGCGTCGGCGGATATCGCCTGGAGCAACGGAGTGTGGGTCGCCAACGGCAACCTCGCCATCCGCCATTTGGGCGTGCCGACAGTGACGGTGCCCATGGGCGTCATGGCCGACATCGGCATGCCGGTGGGGCTGACATTTGCTGGCCGGGCGTATGACGATTCGGCGCTGCTGCGATTGGCATCGGCCTATGAGTCGACGGGCAGCAAGCGCCTGGTGCCGCCGCGCACGCCGGCGCTGGTGGCTCGTCAGGACTGATTGATTTCGCTGCTGATCTTGCGCATCAACCGATCGGCTTCCGACCCGGGTTCAAATCGAAAGCCACGCATCTCGTCGAGGAGCAGGCAATCGCTGATGGCCTCCCAAAGTTGCTCCTGGGTCGGCTTGTTGCGCAACAGTATGTATGAAAGCAGCAGGCGTTCGAGGGGAACGCCCCGAATACAGGCCGTTTCAATGATTGCCAGCAGGATAAAGCGCAGTCGAACTTCCCGCTCCGTGGGCCAAACCGTTTTTCGCTTACCCAATGCCGGGCCTCAGTGTCAGGAAAAGCGTGAGGCTATGGCCCAGAGGGGTGGCGTTTCAAGCGCTGCATGGGGAGAAAGCCCTGCTCCTACACAAAACAGGGAAAAAGCCCACGAAATCACCCCGCAGATCAACAGCCTTTCACACACGCTTGCCCATCAACGGATCACTGATGCTATGCGCCCCCGTCTCGATCCGCCCCGCCACCCGCCGAACCCAACCATGCTCGTCACGTAGCTTGAAGTCATACCAGCCCCCATTCGGCTGGCAGGAGAACGTTCGTTGCACGGTACTGCCGCCCGCAATCTCCAGCAGCCACGGCCCCTGCTTGGTGTAAGGGCAACGCTCGATGGTGATTGAGGCCGCACGCTTGCCGGGGTTGACCAGGCTCAGCAGCAAGGTGTCACCGTGATACGCCAGGGATAACTCCGGCTCGCGACGCTGCAGGTGCCCCTTGAACGAACGGTGGAACCCATTCGGCCCCAACAGCCAGAGCTTGTAGGCGCCCGCCACTTGCCAGGTGTCACTGAGGTGTTTGCCGGCTTCCACCGTGTAGCGGCGCGGTACCTCGTCCAGGTGCAGGCGGTCGTAGACGTGGAACACCACGCCCTGTTCGCCATTGTTGAAGAAGTCCAGGCTCACCGAACTGGCGCGACGGTCAACCGAGCCTTCAACGTTCAACTGGTACGGCAGCGCCCGGGATGGCCGCGCCATTCGCGCCTGGAACGGCGCCTGTTGCTGGCCTACCGTCGGCAGGGCGACCTGGGGCAGCTGCTCCTGGCGTTGACGCAGGGAGTCGGCGGCCTGGCGGCTGATGGTGTGCAGCGGCGGCAGGGTCTCGGTGTTGGGGTTGACGAAGTTGAAGGCCGAGGTGAGGTCGCCGCACACCGCCCGGCGCCAGGCGCTGATATTGGGTTCGCGCACGTGGAAACGCTTCTCCAGAAATTGCAGCACGGAGGTGTGATCAAACGCCTGGGAATTGACCCAGCCACCACGGCTCCACGGCGACAGCACCAGCATTGGCACTCGCGGCCCGGGGCCGTACACCCCGCCGTCCGGCGCGGGTTGCTGGCTAGAGCCGGGCGGTGCCGGGTGGGTGAAGATCTCGCTGTCGAACTTCACCGTGGACTTGCCGGCAAAGCTGCCATCCAGGCGTTTGGACGGGGCTGACGGCGACGGCACGTGGTCGAAGAAACCGTCGTTTTCATCGTAGTTGACCAGCAGCACGGTCTTGCTCCACACGTCCGGGTTGGCGGTCAGTGCCTTGAGGATTTCCTGGGTGAACCAGCCGCCTTGCACCGGGCTGGAAGGCCCGGGGTGTTCGGAGTAATCGGCCGGCGCCACCAGCCAGCTCACCTGTGGCAGGCGCCCGTCGTTCACGTCCTTGCGAAAGCCCTGGATGATCGATTCCAGGTCGCTGCCGCTGACCGCCGGCAGGGTGTTGCCATTGCCTTTGTACAACGGCACGCGGGCGTTCAATTGATCGCTGTAGGGCACAAAATCCTTGAAGTCTTTCGGTGGCACGGCGGGGTTGCCGGCCGCGACGCTGGCCGCACGAAACTGGCGAAACCCGGCCAAGGGGTTGTCGCCAAAGTTATCCGGCAGGTACTGGTAAACCTTCCAGCTCACACCCGCTTCTTCCAGGCGCTCGGGATAGGTTTTCCAGGTGTAGCCCACGCCCACCGCGCCGGGGCCGTCCCATTCGTTGACCACCGCCGCCACATTCGCACCGGTCGGGCCGTTGGTGCCGGTCCAGTGGAACAGCCGATTGGGATTGGTACCTGCGTGTACCGAACAGTGGTAGGCGTCGCACAGGGTAAAGGTGTTGGCCAGGGCGAACTGGAACGGCACTTCCTGCTCACGGTAGTAACCCATTGAGGTGGGTGTCTTGAACGTTGGCCAGGCGTTCATCCGGCCGCTGCTCCAGGCGGCGTGCTCGTCGACCCAGGAATGCGGCGTGCCGCTGACCCGCTGCGCGTTGCCACGGGAGCTGTCCAAGTGATAGGGCAGGATCCGCCGCCCAACGCCCTGCTGCTCCCACACCCGGTGCCCGCCCGGCAGTGGAATAGTGAAGCGGTCACTGAACCCGCGCACACCCGGCAAGGTGCCGAAGTAGTGATCGAAGGAGCGGTTTTCCTGCATCAGGATCACCACATGTTCGACGTCCATCAGGGTGCCGGTGCGGTTGTTGGCGGGGATCGCCAGGGCCTGGCGAATGGAGTCGGGCAACAGGGTGTAGGCGGATCCGATGGCAGCTGCTTGCAACAACGTTCTGCGTGTAAGAGTCGGCATAAGACGATTCAATCCCTTGAAGTTCTGGAGCGAGGCTCAGGACAAAATAGGGACTCAAGGCGACAAAGAAATGACATCGCTCGAATCGCGCTCGACCTGCCCCACCTGATACTCCCTCGGCGTACACCCGAACTCGCGCTTGAACACCGTGTGCAGGTACTGGGCGGATTTGAACCCGCAGTCATAGGCAATATCCGCAATCGCGGCCCTGGTATTTTCGAGGCTGGAAACCGCAGCCGCGAGTTTGAAGCGCAGGATTTCATCGTGGACGCTGCGGTTCAGTTCACTGCGAAAATGCGCTTCCAGGGACGACCGCGACACACCGACGTAGTTGGCGACCTGGGCGGTCTTGATGCCCTGGCAGGCGTACTGGCGAATGAAATGCAGCGCTTGCATCACGTAGGGATGGCCGAGGGGTTGGTGCAGGCTTGAGGTCTGCACGTTGACCGCTTCCGGCGGCACCAGGATCTGGCTGCCTGCCGAAGGCATGCCGTGCAGCATCTGGTGCAGCAGGCGCGCGGCGGTGCGGCCCATTTTTTCAGTGCCCTGGATCACCGAGCTCAGCGGCACGCGGGTCAGGGTGCGGGTCAAGGGGTCGTTGTCGATGCCGATCAGTGCCACTTGCTCCGGCACCGGGATGCCGGCGGTGAGGCAGGCCTGCAGCAACTGGCGGGCTCGGGCGTCGCTGACCGCGATGATGCCGATGGGTTTGGGCAGGCTGTGCAACCAGGCAATTTGTTGCTCCACCGCCGAGTCCCACAGCGGCGCGCTGGTGCCGAGCCCGCGATACACCTCCACCGGCAAGCCATCGCGCTCCAGAAGGCGGCGGAAGGCTTTTTCGCGCTCCTGGGCCCAACGGTTGATATCGGCTTCAGGCAGGCTGAAACAGGCAAAGCGCGTCAGCCCGGCTTCGATCAGGTGTTCATAGGCCAGCTTGATCAGGGCGAAATTGTCGGTGGCCACGTACGGAGTATGCCGTGGGTAAGCCCGCTCATCCTCATAAGACCCGCCCACCGCCACCACCGGCACATGCACACCCGCCAACGCGGGGCCCATCGCCGGGTCGTCGAAGTCGGCAATGATCCCGTCGCCATGCCAGCGCTCGATACCCTTGAGCCGGCAGACGAAGTCCTCTTCCAGGAACAGATCCCACGACACCCGCGTACTGCTCAGGTAGTTGCCGATCCCGGTGATGATGCCGCGATCATAGATCTTGTTGCCATTGAACAGCAGGGCAATCCGGTGCACAGGCGGGACAGTTTTCACAGGGGCGGCTCCATGCGATATGTCGAGCCACTATGCGCGTAAAACCACTCAAAATCGAACCCCGCTCTGGTGATTTTCATAATCGGTTGGCCGGGGGCCGTTGCTAGTATCGAGGCAAGGTTAACGTGCACTCATAACAACAAGGATCTGGCGATGCCCTACTTTCCCGCGGTCGAAAAAATCCTCTACGAAGGCCCCGATAGCGACTCTCCCCTGGCCTTCCGGCACTACGATGCAAACAAGCTGATCCTCGGCAAACCGATGCGCGAGCACCTGCGGATGGCCGCGTGTTACTGGCACAACTTCGTCTGGCCCGGCAGTGACATGTTCGGCTCCGGCACCTTCCAGCGGCCCTGGCAGCAACCGGGGGAAGCCCTGCAAGTGGCACGCGGCAAGGCCGAAGCGGCGTTCGAGTTTTTCTCCAAGCTGGGCATCGACTACTACAGCTTCCACGACACCGACGTGGCTCCCGAAGGCGCAAGCCTGGCGGAGTACCGCGACAACTTTGCGCGAATGGTCGACCAGCTCGAAGGCCATCAGGAACAGACCGGTATCCGGCTGCTGTGGGGCACTGCCAACTGCTTCAGCAACCCGCGCTTTGCCGCCGGCGCCGCCAGTAACCCGAACCCGGAAGTGTTTGCCTATGCGGCGGCCCAGGTATTCAGCGCGATGAATGCCACCCACCGTCTCAAGGGCTCCAGCTATGTGTTGTGGGGCGGCCGCGAAGGCTACGAGACCCTGCTCAATACCGACCTCAAGCGCGAGCGCGAGCAACTCGGGCGGTTCATGCGCATGGTGGTCGAGCACAAATACAAGATCGGCTTCACCGGCGAGCTGTTTATCGAGCCCAAGCCACAGGAGCCCACCAAGCACCAATACGACTACGACAGCGCCACCGTGTTTGGCTTCCTGCATCAGTTCGGCCTGGAGAAAGAGATCAAGGTCAACATCGAGGCCAACCACGCCACCCTCGCCGGCCACAGTTTTCACCATGAGATCGCCACCGCCGCATCCCTGGGGATTTTCGGCAGCATCGACGCCAACCGCGGCGACCCGCAGAACGGCTGGGACACCGACCAGTTCCCCAACAGCGTCGAGGAGCTGACCCTGGTCACCTACGAGGTACTCAAGGCCGGTGGCTTCAAGGGAGGTGGCTACAACTTCGACTCCAAGGTACGCCGCCAAAGCCTCGACGAAGTGGACCTGTTCCATGGCCACGTGGCCGCAATGGACGTGCTGGCGCTGTCCCTGGAACGTGCCGCCGCCATGGTGCAGAACGACGCCCTCGAACAATTCAAGGCCCAGCGTTATGCCGGCTGGGACCAATCCTTCGGGCGTGCCGTGCTTGGCGGCGACTTCAGCCTGGCGTCGCTGGCCGAGCATGCCTTCAGCCACCAACTGAACCCACAAGCTGTGAGTGGCCGCCAGGAGATGCTCGAAGGCGTAGTGAATCGCTTTATCTACCCATGACCGCTACGCTCCAGGTCCAGCAGTGCGTCTAAACAACAATAAAAGGGACTCACCATCATGAAACACCTGAAAACTGTCTTGCTCACCAGCGTTCTGGCACTGCTTTCCAATTCGGTCATGGCCGACGCGGCCCATCCGAAAATCGGCTTTTCCATCGACGACCTGCGCCTTGAACGCTGGGCCCGCGACCGCGATTATTTCACCGCCGCCGCCGAACAACTGGGGGCCAAGGTCTATGTGCAGTCGGCGGACGCCAACGAACAGCGGCAGATCTCGCAGATTGAAAACCTGATCTCCCGGGGCGTCGACGTGATTGTGATCGTGCCGTTCAATGCCACGGTGCTGAACAACGTGGTGGCCGAGGCCAAGAAAGCCGGGGTGAAAGTGCTGTCCTACGACCGGCTGATTTTGAATGCCGATATCGACGCCTACATCTCCTTCGATAACGAAAAGGTCGGCGAGATGCAGGCCCAGGGCGTGTTGAACGCGCAGCCTAAAGGCAATTACTTCCTGCTGGGCGGCGCACCTACCGACAACAACGCGAAGATCCTGCGCCAGGGCCAGATGAAGGTGCTGCAGCCTTCGATCGACAAGGGCGACATCAAGATTGTCGGCCAGCAATGGGTCAAGGAATGGAACCCCACCGAAGCCCTGAGCATTGTCGAAAACGCCCTGACCGCCAACAGCAACAAGATCGACGGCATCGTCGCCTCCAACGACGCCACCGCCGGCGGCGCGATCCAGGCCCTGGCGGCACAAAAACTCGCGGGCAAGGTGCCGGTCTCGGGCCAGGATGCCGACCTGGCCGCGATCAAGCGCGTGATCGCCGGTACCCAGACCATGACCGTCTACAAGCCCCTGAAGCTGCTGGCGTCCGAGGCGGCCAAGCTCTCGGTACAACTGGTGCGTGACGAGAAACCGGCCTACAACTCGCAGTACGACAACGGCAGCAAACAGGTGTCGAGCATCCTGCTCAAGCCGACCGCGTTGACCAAGGACAACGTCAACGTGCTGGAAGAAGACGGGTTCTACACCAAAGCGCAAATCGCCGGGCAGTAAGCGTACGGCTCACTGCAGGGGCGGTATGAGGCCGCTCCTGCCTTTTCGCTGTGGAATGAGTGCCCGCCATGTCCGACTACCTGCTGGAAATGAACAACATCGTCAAGACCTTCGGTGGCGTCAAAGCCCTGAATGGCATCGACATCAAGGTAAAACCCGGGGAATGCGTAGGGTTGTGCGGCGAGAACGGCGCCGGCAAATCGACCCTGATGAAAGTGCTGTCGGCGGTGTATCCCCATGGCACCTGGGACGGCGAAATCCTTTGGGACGGCCAGCCGTTGCGCGCCCACTCCATCGCCGAAACCGAAGCCTGCGGCATCGTGATCATCCATCAGGAACTGACCCTGGTACCCGACCTCTCGGTGGCCGAAAACATCTTCATGGGCCACGAGCTGACACTGCCCGGCGGGCGCATGAACTACCCCGCCATGATGCACCGTGCCGAAGCCCTGATGCGCGAGCTGAAAGTGCCGGACATGAACGTCGCCCTGCCCGTTTCGCAATACGGCGGCGGCTACCAGCAACTGGTGGAAATCGCCAAGGCCCTGAACAAGCAGGCGCGCCTGCTGATCCTCGACGAACCCTCCTCGGCGCTGACCCGCTCGGAAATCGAGGTGCTGCTGGACATCATCCGTGGGCTCAAGGCCAAGGGCGTCGCCTGCGTGTACATCTCCCACAAGCTCGATGAGGTCTCGGCCATCTGCGACACCATCGCGGTGATCCGCGACGGCAAACACATCGCGACCACGGCCATGGCCGAGATGGACGTGTCGCGCATCATCACGCAGATGGTCGGCCGTGAGATGAGCAACCTCTACCCCACCGAACCCCATGCGGTCGGCGAGGTGCTGTTCGAGGCGCGCAACGTCACCTGCTACGACGTCGACAACCCGGGCCGCAAGCGGGTGGACAATGTTTCGTTCAGCCTGCGCCGTGGCGAAATCCTCGGCATCGCCGGGCTGGTGGGCGCCGGCCGCACGGAACTGGTGTCGGCGCTGTTCGGCAGCTACCCCGGGCGCTACCAAGGCGAGGTGTGGCTGGATGGCAAGCCCATTGATACACGCACGCCGCTGAAGTCGATTCGCGCCGGGCTGTGCATGGTCCCGGAAGACCGCAAGCGCCAGGGCATCGTCCCGGACCTGGGCGTTGGGCAAAACATCACCCTGGCGGTGCTGGACCGTTTCTCGCACCTGACGCGCATCGATGCCGAGGCGGAACTGGGCAGCGTCGAGCAGGAAATCAAGCGCATGCACCTGAAGACGGCGAACCCGTTCCTGCCGATCACCAGCCTGTCCGGCGGCAACCAGCAGAAGGCCGTACTGGCCAAGAAGCTCCTGACCAAACCCCGGGTGCTGATCCTCGACGAACCGACCCGTGGCGTGGACGTGGGCGCCAAATATGAGATCTACAAATTGATGGGCGCGCTGGCGGCCGAAGGCGTGTCGATCATCATGGTGTCCTCGGAGCTGGCCGAGGTGCTGGGGGTCTCCGACCGGGTGCTGGTGATCGGCGAGGGCCAGTTGCGCGGCGACTTTATCAACCAGGGCCTGACCCAGGAACAGGTGCTCGCCGCCGCCCTCAGCCAACCGAACGGGCATGACAATAATAATGATCGGAAGTCCGCGTAAATGAACCAGGTCAAACAGCTCTTCACCCGCTACAAAATGCTCGCCCTGTTGATCGCCGTGGTGCTGATCTGGGTGTTTTTCAGCTGGCAGACCGAAGGCGGTTTCCTGACCCCGCGCAACCTGTCGAACCTGCTGCGGCAGATGTCCATTACCGGCATCCTGGCCTGCGGCATGGTGCTGGTGATCATCAGCGGCGAGATCGACCTGTCGGTGGGCTCGATGCTCGGCTTGCTCGGCGGCGTCGCGGCGATCCTGGATGTGGTTTATCACATTCCCCTGCCGCTGAACCTGGCCATCGTCGCCCTCTGTGGCTTGCTGATTGGCCTGGGCAACGGCTACATGACCGCGTACCTGCGCATCCCCTCCTTCATCGTCGGCCTGGGCGGCATGCTCGCGTTTCGCGGGGTGCTGCTGGGCATTACCGGCGGCACCACGATTGCACCGGTTTCGCCACAACTGGTGTACATCGGCCAGGGTTACCTGCCGACAGTGGTCGGGGTGATTCTCGGCGTGTTGCTGTTCGGGCTGGCGATATTCCTGACCTGGCGCCAACGCCACAACCGCGCCCTGCACGGCTTGGCGCTGCCGTCGATGCTGCGCGACAGCGTGCGCGTGGTGTTGATCGGTTTCGTGCTGGCCGGCTTCGTCTACACCCTCAACAGCTACGACGGCATTCCCGTGCCGGTGCTGCTTCTGCTGGTGCTGCTGGGGGTGTTCAGTTACGTCACCAGCCAGACCGTCTTTGGCCGGCGCATCTACTCGGTGGGCAGCAACATGGAAGCCACACGCCTGTCGGGGATCAACGTGCAGGCGGTCAAGCTGTGGATCTTCGGGATCATGGGCGTGATGTGCGCCCTCGCCGGGCTGGTCAACACCGCGCGCCTGGCGGCGGGTTCACCTTCGGCGGGCAACATGGGCGAACTGGACGCTATCGCGGCGTGCTTTATCGGCGGTACTTCAATGCGCGGCGGTTCGGGCACCGTGTACGGCGCCCTGCTCGGCGCACTGGTGATCAGCAGCCTGGACAACGGCATGTCGATGCTCGACGTGGACAGCTACTGGCAGATGATCGTCAAGGGCAGCATCCTGGTGCTGGCGGTGTGGGTGGATGTGAGTACGCGGACGGGGCGTCGCTGAGGTTGGGGCAATGGCATGGAGCTTGCTCTTGACAAGCAGGCGGCCGATATCGGCCTCGACTTGAGCAGAAACGACCCACGAGGCACATGCCATGCACAGTTTGTTCTTTGCAACCGCTCAGATGATCAACGGCCGCGTACAGTCCGTTGATTCCATGGACAAACATCCGGACCCTAGGGCAATGCCCCTTGAACTGCAGGCAAAGCTTGGCATCGCCCTTGGGCTGCTGGCCCTCGGCAGCTGTTTCGCGCTGTGGTTGATCGGCGCCTGAGCCTGCCCCAAAAAGAGGCTGGTGTTACCGCCCGGGCAACTCTATTGGGCGGTCCGGATCATGTCGGCAGCTTTTTCGCCGATCATGATGCACACCGAGTTGGGATTGCCTGAAATCAGGGTCGGCATGATCGACGCATCGGCCACCCGCAGCCCTTCGATACCATGCACCTTGAGGTCCGGCCCCACCACTGCCCGCTCATCCACACCCATGCGACAGGTGCCGGATGGATGCAGTGCGGCGTGGGCTTCCTGATGGCAAAACCGCTTCATCGCTTCGCGCGAACGCACGGTGGGTTCCGGTACATGCCGACGAGCCACGTAGGGTTTGAAGGCCGCCTGGGCCATGATCTGTTCGCCCACCAGGCAACCGTCCACCAGGCTTTCAATGTCGTACGGATCGGAAAAGTAGTTGGGCACGATGCGCGGCGGGGACATCGGGTCGGCGGAGTAAAGCTCCACATAGCCCCTGGACCTTGGCCGTATCTGCCCCAGGTTCAACGTGCAGCCATTGCCGCCGGGCACCGAATCCACACCCTCTTCGATGCCCGCGCCCACCACCATGAAATACTGGATATCCGGGTGCACCGCTGTCTTGTCGCCCCACCAGAACGCCCCGCCTTCAATCAGGTTGGACGCCGCCGGGCCTTGCCGGAACAACGCGTACTGCAACCCCGCCATAAGCTTCCACCACGGTTTTTTGTACTTGTCGTAGCTGTGGGGGCCGGTCAGCTCATACACCAGTGAAATTTCGATATGGTCCTGCAGGTTCTGCCCCACACCGGGCAAATCCTGAACCACTTTGATCCCGTGTTTTTCCAGCTGCTCAGCGGGCCCGATCCCCGACAACATCAGCAACCGGGGTGAGTTGATGGCGCCGCAGGACAGGATGATTTCCTTGTCGGCGTGCATCACCTGGCGCACGCCCTTCTCCAGGTATTCGATGCCGACGGCCTTGTTGCCCTGCATCAGGATACGCAGCACCCGGCAGCCGGTCTTCACCGTCAGGTTCTTGCGCGACTTGGCCGGCGCCAGGTAGGCCACGGCGGCACTGCTGCGAAAGCCGTTTTTGGCGGTGATCTGGTACAGCCCGCAGCCCTCGGGCTGGCCCGAGTTGAAGTCTTCGTTATAGGGCAATCCAAACTGCTGGCAGGCCCGCAGCCAGACTTTGGTCAAGGGGTGGATATTGATCGGGTCCGACACCCCCAACGGCCCGCCGACACCGTGCACCTCGTTGCAGAACCGCTCGTTGTCCTCGGCCTTTTTGAAGTACGGCAACACGTCTTTATACGACCACCCGGCGGCGCCCTGTTCGGCCCAACCGTCGTAGTCGGCGGGCACGCCACGGATATAAATCATCGCATTCACCGAGCTGCCGCCCCCGAGCACGCTGGCCTGGACCATGGTCGGCGTTTCGCTGCGGTGCTGGTCCTCGGTCGGCTCCCACGCATAACGCTTGAGCAGCGGGCCCTGGGCGGTCTTGTAGTAGGCGCCGGGAATATGGATGTAAGGGCTGCGATCCCGCGGGCCTTCCTCGAACAGCACCACCGACGCTCCCGCATCCTCACTCAGGCGCGATGCGACTGTGCAGCCCGTGGAGCCGCCCCCGATTACGATGAAATCCACCATGACAACCTCAGATCTTTTTAGTATTCAGCCAGTGTCGAAACGCGCGTTATCAACCGACCAGGCCGGTTAACAGCGTCTTCAATTGTTGGGCGACGGCGTAGCTGTTTTGCTGCTGCTGTTTTTTGCAGAACAACTCACAACTCCACCACCCGGCGTACCCGGTGGCCTTTACCGCGGCGGTCCACTCGACCAGGTCGAGCACGCCGCTGCCGGTGGGCACATCACGCAGCACTTCCTCATTCGGGATACCGCCTTCGAAGGCCAGTGAGTCGCAGACATGCACGCCGTAGATCACGTCCTTGTCGAGCCGGGCGACGTCCGCAGGGGTCACGCCGCTGGTAAAGCAATGCCAATAGTCGATCACCATCTTCACGTTGCTGCGCCCGGTGCGCTCAATCAGCTGCAGTTGGTGATCCAGGGTGTTGAGCGGCGTCCAGGACAAGGCTTCGAGGTAGAGCAGCAGACCGTATTGCCGGGCCACATCGGCCAACTCCGCCAGGTTGCTTGCCGTGCGGGCGTATTGTTCGGCCTGATCCAGGCCCAGCAAGCCTGAGTAATGCAGGCTCTTGCCGGTCGCCTGAAAATCAATCACCGCCTGTACATTGATCGGACCGGTGAGGACTTGCACGCCTTTGGCGCCCACCAGATTGGCCAGCTCAAAGAGCCGCCGGGCTTCCTTGAACAGGTCATCGCGCTCGTCACCCTGACGTTCGATATCCCGCAGGTAGCCGATGCCGGTGACAGGCACGTCGTTGAGCAGTGCTTGAAGCTCCGACTCGGTATAGCCGGCCTGCAGATACGCCTCCAGCTTGCCGCTGTTGATCTCCAGCGCGTCAAAACCCAGCGTCCGGGCGATGTCGATATCCATCGCCAGGGTCGAGTGTTTCGCAACGGTGGAATGCAGGGCGAGGACGTTATTTTGGGTTGCCATATGGCGCTCCTACGGTTGAACAGCGATCAGCCAAGGCACCAACGGCCAACGCCGCGGCGTCCAGCCGTGCTTGGGGCAAGAGGCCCTCGGCGACAGCGGTGACAATCGCCCGAACGATCTGCGGCACGTGGGACATAGCCTTTGCGGAAATCAGTAATAAGTCGGCCCCGGCATTCAGCGCGGCCACTGCGACCTCGCCGAGGGACATCTGGCCGATGGTTGAGCGGTGATCGAGGTCGATGGTCATCACCAGCCCCTTGAAGCCCAACTCCTGGCGCAACACGCCGATCAATTCAGGCGACACCGAGGCTGCCGTGGGCGGTGTGCATGCGGCGAATATCGCCGGGCCCATCATCACCGCATCGGCGCCAGCGTCGATCCCGGCCTGAAACCCGGGCCAGAAGGCCCGCAGTTGCTGCATGGACTCGCTGACCACCGCCGTTTCAGTCGACGGCTGCTGAAACAGCACCGGGTGCCCGGGGAAGTGCTTCAGGGTGCTGGCCATCCCGGCCCGCCGCACGCCGCGCACATACGCCCCGACCATCGCCGCCGTCTGGTGGACATCGCCCGACAGCGTGCGCCCCGCCAGCCACACATTACGGCCGCCGACCACATCCGCCGTCGGCGACAGCAGCAGGTTGACCCCGGTCGCCCGCGCGGCGGTGGCGACCTTGAAGCACGCCTGCTCCAGCGCCGCACAATCCATCGCCCGGGCCACATCGGGCTCCGGCAGCGCCGGGGTCACCCCTTGCAAGCGGTGCACGGCGGAGATGTCGGCATCGGCTGCCAGCAGCAGCGGCCCACCCAGTTCGGTGGCCGTGCCGGTAAAACGCTGCCAGATGTCCAGGGTTTCGGTTTGCAGGCGGCTGGCGCTCATTTTTCCGCTGACGTATTCCTCGCCCGTCTCGCCAAACAACAGACTGCGCCCGCCATTGCCGAGGAACCGACGCACGTCATCCGTCATCTGCACGTCCAGCAATACCGGGAACAGTACGCCGTAGGCCTTGCGGTCATTCGCGCTCATGGCTGGTTTCCTGGGTGGCGATTGCCAGTTGACGAACCTTGGCAGCGGCGTCCAACAGAACCTGGCGGTCCAGGGTGCCTTCGTGGACGGCGGCGACAATCGCCTCGGCGATGCTGTCCAGGCCTGACTCGCTGGACACCAGCAACAGGTGCGCACCGGCCACCAGGGAGGCTACGGCGGTGTCGGGGATGGTGTTGCCGCGCAGGATCGACACCGCGTCCAGGTCATCGGAAATGATCAGGCCTTCGAAGCCGAGGGTGTCACGCAGTACGCCGATGACCTTCGACGAGGTGGACGCCGACTGCTGCGCATCAATCGCAGGAAACACCGCCGGGCCAGGCATGACGGCTTTTACGCCGGTGGCGATGACCTGCTTGAACACTTCAAGATTGTCATGCAGCAATTCCAGCGGCCCCGGCACGGTGGCTTCGGCAATCGCCGGATCGTGCTCGGTGACGTAGTGCCCGGGGAAGTGCTTGGCAGTGGCGATCACTCCCGCGCGCTGCACCCCGCGGATAAACGCGCAGGACACTCGGCTGACTTCCACTGGATCCGCGCCCAGGTGCCGGTTGTGCAGCCATGGATTGACGCCGGTGACCACGTCCACGATGGGCGCCAGGAACAGATTCACACCCAGCCCGCGGGCCGCGGCGGCCATCTCGAAGCAACGTTGCTCGAGGTCCTCGGCGCCGAGGTCCTGGAGCTGCGCCCGGGTGGCGACCGCCGGGACCAGTTGGTGCAGGCGTTCGATTCCGCCGAGTTCCTGGTCTACCGCGATCAGCACCGCAGAGCCCGCCAGCGCCGTGGCTTCCTTGACGATACTGATGAAATCGGCTTTGGACTCGGCCGCCTTGCGCGCCGGGCTCATGCCTCGGCCCACGTATTCATCCCGGGTTTCCCCAAGCAACAGGGACACACCACCACGGCTCAGGTAACGGCGCACATTGTCGTCCAGGTGCAAATCCCCGAATGCGGGAAGCAGTACCGAATACGCGGCGCGATGCAGTTCGCTTGACATTGTTTTTCCTCAACAGCGTTTGGGTGAGTCGTTGGATGCGCAGCGGTGCCACGCATGAAATCAATTACCGCGGGAAAGGCACCCAGGCCCGCTGCTGGTGGGATTCGAGGCTGGCCTGGGACAACAACACCCCGCGCACGCCTTCGTGAATATCCGGCAACGGGACGCTGGTCGCTGTGCGCCATTGCGCCCCGGCGTCCAGGGCCGCGGCGAAGTCGGCGTACAGCACGGCCAGCGCTTCCAGATAACCTTCGGTATTGCCCGCCGGCAAGCTGGTGAACGTCAGCGTCTGCGGCCTGTTGTCGGACTGGCCTCGCCGATAGATGCGGTCTGCACCGTCAGTGGGCGTGAACAACAGGGTTTCCGGTGACTCCTGGCACCATTCGAGCGAAGCCAGGCTGCCGACGACCTTGAAGCGCAAGCCGTTGCGATGCCCGGGCGCGGCGAAACTGGCCCACAACAATCCATCCACGCCGCCGTCGAATTCCAGTTGCACCACGCAGGTATCGTCCAGGCCCCAACCCGGCACCACGCTGGTCAACTTGGCGTTGAGCTGGGTGCAGCGCTGCCCGGACAGAAACTCCAACAGGTTGAAGGCGTGGGTGCCGACGTCTCCCAGCGCGCCGGTGGGGCCGGCCTTTTGCGGGTCACCGCGCCACGCCAGGCTATTGCTCAAGCCGGACACGCCGGGGGCCAGCCACTCCAGCAGGTATTCGACGTACAGGAAGCGCAGCTCACCCAGCTCGCCGGCCTGGATGCGACTGCGGGCGTCCCTGACCATCGGGTAGCCCTGGTAGGTGTAGGTCAGCGCAAAAAATGTCCCATGGCGCTCGGCAAGGCTCGCCAACTCACGGGCTTCGTCAGGGTGGTTGACCAGGGGCTTGTCGCAGATCACCGGGATGCCCGCCTCCAGGAACAACCGGCACGGTTCGAAGTGCAAGTGGTTGGGCGTCACGATAACCACCGCCTCGATCGGGTCGGGGCGGCGAGACTCGGCGGCCGCCATGTCCTCGAACGACAAGTAGATACGTTCGGGTTCAATAGTGAGCGCTGCGCCCGCCTCGCGGCATTTATCCGCGTCGGCAGAGAATGCGCCGGCGACGATATCGAAGCGATTACACAGGCGCATCGCTGCGCGGTGGTAACTGGCGAAGTAAGCGCCCTGCCCGCCGCCGACCATGCCGACCTTGAGTCGCCTCTTTCCGGGAATGTCGCCGGTCAACCTTGCCATCGCCCAATCCTCCGCAAAAAGCATTGGCCCGAGTATCAGGGGTGACCGGTGTTTCCACCATTTCGCACCCTTGGCGATACCTGACGCGGACTGAAGCACTCCTGCGCAGCACGGGGTGTTACCCGTCGCTATCGAATGTGTTACTGGGCGGGCCGCCACCGTCACGATTGACCCGTGAAAACCACAACGCACTGGCGCCGAACCTTCAGCAAAAGCGCTTACAATCTGACGCATTCAGTTATGCTCAAACTTCATGTTTGAACTTAAACAAACGGCATGAAAGATGCTTTGGTAATGATCGGAAGTTTCAAACGCTTAAACGGTTATTACGGTTATGCCCAAGGTTATTCGATAACTGCGCTATAACTTTAATAACTGGCGCCTTAACCCAGCCAAGTACATCGAGATAATAATGCCCAGCCGCCCGGACTCATCGCCTCTGTCATTAGCCGCCGCCACCTCCCACCCCGAGCGACAGCAGGCGCGCAGCGACTTGCAGGCCAATGTGCAAAAGAACCTGAGCACGCTGGTGGAGTCCTGCCGGTCGGTGGCCGACATGTGCCGCAAAGTTGATGTGAACCGCCAGCAGTTCAATAAGTACCTGGTGGGCCAGCACGTGCCGTCGCAGAAGATTCTGCAAAAGATCGGCCGCTATTTCATGATGGAAGCCGAAGACCTCTTCCGCCCGCCCGCCGAGTTCAAGAAGTTCTATGAAGGCTATGAAAACGAACTGCCGACCGGCTTGCGGGCTTCGGAGCAGTTCAATCATTTCCTGCCGCTGGCCAAGCAGTCGGCTGACGTGCTCGAAGACTATCTGGGGGTGTATTACCGCTACCACAATTCATCGATCTACAAGGGCCGGATCCTGCGTTCGGTCACCTGCCTGTACCGCGCCGACTCGATGGTGCAGTACGTCACCGTCGAGCGCTTTCCGCTGCGCGATGGCAGCGGCAAGATCGGTTATTCATTCACCTACCACGGGTTCTGCCTGCTGCTGGGCGATCGCCTGTTCATGGTGGATTTCGAAGGCAAGCAACGTAACGAAATGACGTTCTCGATCCTGACGCCGCAGCATCGTCGGCCGATCCGTTTTCTCTATGGGTTGGTGACGGGTGTGGCGTCGTCCTCGTTCCGCCAGCCCTTCTCCACGCGCATGGCGCTGGGACTGGTGGACAAGGGCAAGATCCGCAAGCACCACTTGCGCAATGCAACGGTGCTGTTGCCCAGCGACCAGTCGATCCCGCTGGACGTACGTGAATACATGACCGGCGACAACGCCACCATCGTCTGGGGCGGTCAGGACTGAGGGACCTGCAGGGGCTGGCGTGCCGTCATCATTTCAACCAGCGACGGGCCCTTGCTGTTGAGGGCTTTGACGAGGGTCGCGTTGAGTTGTGACGCGTGTTCCACGCGCCAGGCTTCAAGGCCGAAGTTTCGGGCGATGCCGGCGAAGTCCGGGGCATAGGGTTTGCCATCCGGCAGGTTGAATTCACCGGCCCGGTGTTGCTCGATGGGCGACGTCTGTACGTCGTCCAGGGCTTCGTCACCGTTGCTGTTGAAGACCAGGAATACCACCGGAATGCTGTGCATCACGCACACAGCCATCTCTTGCATCGACTGCAGGAAATCCCGGCTGCCCACGGCACAGACCACCTGGCGGGCGGGCATGGCGAGCTTGGCGCCGATCGCTGCCGGGATGGCCCAGCCGAGGGTGGCGGGGTTGCCGGCGCACAAGTGCCTGCCAGGGTAATGCACCGGGAACATCTTGCGGGCCATGGGCTGGGTGGGGCCGCTACCGAAGACGAGGATGGCGTCGTTTTCCAGCACGGAGGATGAGGCGCGGCCTTCGCGCAGTACGCTGATTTTACGCGGGGTGGGTTGGGGTTCTGCACGCAGGGTGGCGGGTGGCAGGCTGGCGTTGGTGGAGGCGCCTTGGAGGGCGTCGTCAATGGACAGGCTGACGGGGCCGGGATGGGCGCTCAGCATGGTGTCGAAGGCTTGGCGCAGGGCTTGGGGTAGCTGTTGTAGTGTCGAAACCGTCGCGTGATCTTTCATGACGTTGGCGGCTATCGTTTCGGGCTGGGCGTTACTGATGACCAGCAGCGCGCAGGCGTCCTGGTGCGCGGTGGCGAGGGCTCCCAGGGCTGAGGGGATGCCCAGGGGGCCCGTGAGTACGACGGCCATGGGGCGACCGCACGCACGGTAGTAGCCGTCGGCGAGGTGCACGGCGCTGTGGGCCTGGATGACGTGGATAAAGGGGATGTCGGTGCCCGGGGTCAGCAGCGCTTCCACCAGGGCCCGGGCGCCGTCGCCCGGGGGCCCGGCTACGTAGTCGACACTGTTGGCCTTGAGTGCCTTGGCGATGATTTGGCCACCTGTGAATTTCACTCGATACTCCAGCGAATGCGCGGCGTCTGGGCCGGGATCAGGCTTGGAGTATTCGCCTGGTGCGGGGTGGGCTCAATTTCGCACCTTGGGTAAAAGAGACGCAGATTGACGCAGATATTGGGGCTCACTACAGCACAGCGGCCTGCAGGCCGGCTTGAGTGTTAGAAGCCAAATCAAAAGCTAAAGCGGGCACGGTCAAATGTGGGAGCTGACTTGCCAGCGATGGCATCGCCCAGGTGTGTCTGATGTACCGAGTTGTCTGCATCGCAGGCAAGCCAGCTCCTACAGAAAAGCCGCTCTGCTTCTGCTCTGGTTTCTAACCTGCAGGTCGGCTTTCAGGCCGCCGTGCTCTTGCTACGGATCCCCCCAGAAACCCCTGGCCCCCCACGTGCGCCGCTTAGGTCACTCCAATGCGTCAGAGTGCGTCGCTTTTAACCCCCCTGCGAAATTGAGCCCCCCGCCTCCCCGCTCAATACTCAACCCATGAAAACAACAAGCCGAGCCTATCAAGCGCTGGGCGCACCGCTTCAGGCCCGCAACACCCTGCAGCCCGGAATAAGCGTGCGTCGCCCCGCCAAGGAAGAGTCAATCGGAACAGTGGAGGCCTTACCACCCTCCCCAGCAGCATGGAATCAATGCTGGCCATAACACTGCCGATCCAACTGACTGCATACAAAAGGACGCACCTGGCATCGACACCAGGCCCACGCCTTGCAAGTCGCTCAACATTTGCACCCACCACCCAGGCAGGAACTCGAAATGAAAAAAGAAATAGAGACGGGTTATGGTTTGACCGGCATTGACTTCAATTCCCTCAGCTTGAAACGACGCTCGTTCCTGCTGGGCGCTGCCGCCTCTGCCGCAGGCTTGTACCTCGGCTCGTTCGTGCCCAGCGCATTTGCCGCCACCACCGGGCACCTGGAAATCCTCGGCTGGGAAGGCGAAACCGGCGACGCCGAACTCGCCGACTGGCGCAAGCAACGCAACGTTACCGTGCGCTCCAGTTATGCCAGCAACCAGGACGACATCACCGCCCGGCTGGCCGGCTCCGATCCAGTGCAGCTCGACCTGACCATGTACGCCTTGGGCTACGAAAAGATCTATCAGGAAATGGGCCTGCTCAAGGCCATCGACACCACGAAGATCCCCAACTATTCCGCCGACAATACCCTCGCGCTGTTCTACAAGGGCAGCCGTTGGTACTGGGACGGCAAGCAATGGGGCATCCCGTTGCTGTGGGGGATGAACACCATCATCTACAACCCCAAGAACGTCAAAAAGCCCACCCAATACACCGACCTGCTGGACCCCAAGCTCAAGGGCAAGTTGACCTTTGTCGATGACGGCACCTCGAACTGGTCGCTGATCGCAACTATCGCCGGCTACGGCGACAAGTACCCCAACCTGACCCGCGCCGAATTCAACGACGCCTTTGAAAAACTCAAGCCGTACCGTGATCAATGCCGCGTGTTCGCGGCTTCGTCGGGTGACGCGGTATCGCTGCTGGTATCGGGTGAAGTGGACGCGGTGTTCTCGGCCTCCGCCAACACCCCGAGCGAAACCATCAAGCGTGGCGTGACCACTGCCCTGTCGGTGCCCAGCGAAGGCGCAGCGCTGTGGTGCGATGCGTTGTTCATCCCGAAAACCGCCAAGGATATTCCCCTGGCCCTGGAGTTCATCAACAAGACCCTGGAGCCCGATACCCAGGCCAAGATGGCAACCACGATGTTCTCCGGCGTGGTCAACCCCAAGGCCGTGCCGCTGCTGCCGGAGGACCTGAGAAACACCTTTGACTACGCGAACCTCGACAGCTTCTTCGAGAAATCCAAACTCTATGGCCAACCGCCCCTGAGCTCCGAAAAGTATGTGACCTATGCGGAATGGATCGATCAGTGGGCGAACTTCAAAGGCTCGTTCTAGAGCGCTTGGCACGCCGGCGCTGGCAACCGTGGGGTGGGTGTTCATCAACACGCGCCCCACGGGTCAACGCGCCCTGACTCTCGAATAAAAACGCAAAGGCAACCTCATCATGACCGTAGTCAACAACACCGAGTCCATGCCCCTGGACGACGGCGATTCAAGGGTCGGTAAACACGTGAAGATGGATAAGAGAACCCTCAGCGGGTATTGGCTGGCGTCGCCGCCGTTGCTGTTTCTGGTGGTGTTCTTTCTGGTTCCGTCGGCACTGTTGCTGATTGCCAGTTTCTGGACCGCCAAGACCTTCAGCATGGAGCCCGCCGCCACCCTGGCCAACTATGCCAAGGCCCTGAGCGCCAGCGGGTTTTATGACTCGCTGTGGATCGCCCTGCAAAACGGCTTCTGGACCGCCCTGCTCTCCACCGTGATCAGTGCGCCGGTGGCCTATTACATCGTGTACCGCACACGCTCCAACGCCGTGTTGTACCTGGCGTTGGTGTCGTGGTTTTCCAGTTACCTGGTACGGGTCTACGCATGGCGCTCGATCCTGGGCACCAACGGCGTGATCAACTCCACCCTGCTGCACTTCGGCCTAATCGACCAGCCGCTGGAGTGGCTGGTGTTCAGCAAGTTCGCCGTGGTGCTGACCCTGGTGCACATCATGCTGCCTTTCACTCTGTTGCTGCTGGTGTCGGGCCTGCGGGACATCAAGAAGGACTACCTGGAGGCCGCTGCCGACCTGGGCGCCGGCGGTGTCACCATTCTGTGGCGGGTGATCATGCCGATGGCCCACAAGAGCATCGTCAGCTCCTTCATGTTCACCTTCGTGCTGGCCGCCAGCGACTACGTCACCCCGCAACTGCTGGGCGGCCGGGATGCGATGACCACCGGGCTGGTGATCGCCAACCAGTTCCGCTCGGTAGGTAACTGGCCACTCGGTGCGGCGATGGCTTATCTGCTGTTGATCGTGTTCATGCTGGTGTACGCGTTGCTGCTGGGGGTGTTGCGCGCAGCCAACCTGGCACCCGGCAAGCGTTACCACGACTGACTGCCGCTCATAAAAAAGGTAACTCGCCATGATCCGGTTATTCACTTACGTCTACATGTTGTTCCTCTACGCGCCCATCGCGATTATCGCGCTGTTCAGCTTTCACTCGTCCGCCTCGCTGTCGTTCCCGTTCGAGGGTTTTTCCACGCGCTGGTACGAGGCGCTGTTCAGCAGTTCGGACTTCATGACAGCCCTGACCAATAGTGCGATCGTCGCCGCCGGTTCGGCGATTCTCACCACGCTGCTGGGCACGTTCTCGGCCCTGGCGCTGATGCGCATGAAAGGCCGGGTAAAAGCGGTGTTCGCGTTCATGAACTTTGCCCCCATCGCCTTGCCCGGTTTGTTTTTGGGGATTGCACTGGTGATTTTCTTCTCACTGGTCGGCCTGCCCCGTTCGCTGCTGACGGTGATCATCGGCCACACCCTGTTCACCTTTCCGTTCTTCGTGGAGTCGGTGCGCTCACGGCTGGAGTATTTCGACCTGTCGTTCGAGGAGGCCGCCCGCGACCTCGGCGCCTCGCCCCTCAAAGCGTTCTGGCTGGTGACGCTGCCGATCATCGGGCCAACCATTGCCGGCGCCGCGATCCTCGCGGTGGCGCTGTCGATGGATGAATTCCTGATCACCGTGTTCGTCACCGGCAGCGACACCACGCTGCCCCTCATGATTCTTTCGATGATGCGCCGCGCCGTCAGCCCCACCATCAATGCCGCCTCGGTATTCATGCTGGTGGTGACCATCGCCATCATCGCCATTGCCGGCCTGGTCATGACCTTGCGTCGTCGCCGCCTCGAACTTGAACGTGCTGAAACTGCAGAGTAATCACCATGACCAACAGTATTGAACTGACCGGGATTTCCAAGAGCTACGGCAACCTCACTGCCCTGGGCAAAGTCGACCTCACGGTAAAACGCAACGAGATCCTGACCCTGCTCGGCCCCAGTGGCTGCGGCAAGACCACCCTGATGCGGATCATTGCCGGCTTCGAAGAACCCACCACCGGCAAAGTGGTGATCGACGGCAAGGACTCCACCGCCCTGGCGCCTGAACACCGCCCGGTGAATATGGTGTTCCAGAAGTACGCGCTGTTCCCGCACCTGGACGTGTTCGACAACGTGGCCTTCGGGTTGCGTTTGAAGAAGAAGCCCAAGGATGAGATCAAGCGTGAAGTGAACAAGGCGCTGGAACTGGTACAACTGGAAAGCTTCAAGAGCCGCTGGATCTCCGAGCTCAGTGGCGGGCAGGCGCAACGTGTGGCCCTGGCCCGCGCACTGGTGAATCGCCCGGCGGTGTTGCTGCTGGACGAGCCGCTGGCGGCCCTGGACCTGAAGATTCGCCATCACATGCTTAACGAGATCAAGCGCATCCACGAAGAGACTTCCACCACGTTTGTGTATGTGACTCACGACCAGGACGAAGCGATGATCTTGTCGGACCGTGTGGTATTGCTGAACAAGGGTGGCATCGAGCAGATCGGCGGGCCGCAGGAGATGTATTGGTCGCCGCGCACGTTGTTTGCCGCCAGGTTTTTCGGCGATACCAATATCGTCAACGGCACGTATGGGCTCGGTGGCGTGGTCGAGTTGCCGTTTGGGCGTTATGCCCACACCGCTAAAAGCGGCGTGGGTGCAGGGCCGGTGAATGTGTCGATCCGGCCTGAAACCATCGGCCTTGAGCCGGCTCTGGGCGCCGCACTGGCCGACGGTGCGTTTGCCGGGAAGGTCAAGGACACTTCGTTTATCGGTAATCGGGTGATCTACCGCGTGGAGGTGGCCGGTGGCACGCTTGATCTCAAATGCCAGCAACTGCCGACTCCCGGCAGCCACGCACTGCCGCCGGGTACGAACGTGGCGTTGACCTGCAAACCGGAAAGCTTTGTGGTGATTCCGGTCTGAAGGGGTTGAACATGGGGCCTGGCTGAAGCAGCCGAGGTTCATTTTTACGCTGGATCATGCGCTCTTTCACGGGAGGCTGGTCTGGCGTTTTTTTTGCCCGGGGGGAAGAGAGTAATGGTCGGTTTTATTGAGCGGGAAGTGGGCCCTCCGGTAAGTCTAGATTTACCGGGGGCCCGTGCCGGGCTGACCATCTCATTAGGGCTCTGCCTCGCCTAGGCTCGGCGTTCCCTCACTCCGGCACCGCGAAGCGGGCCGCCGCGACGGGCCATCCATGGCCCGGCGCGGCTAAACCGGCGTCCTGCCGGTTTACCCGCTCCGCAATACCTGCGTTCGGCCTCGGGCTTATTGGGGCAGTCAGATCAAGATCAAAAGCAAAAGCACGGCGGCCTGAGAGCCGACCTGAGTGTTAAAAGCAAAGGCAAGATCCAGAGCGAAAGCAGAGCTGCTTTTCTGTAGGAGCTGGCTTGCCTGCGATGCAGACACCTCGGTCTTTCAGACACACCGAGGTGATGC
>NZ_JACAOX010000070.1:0-345 GCF_013386015.1 Pseudomonas sp. B6001 | reverse complement strand
CATGCGCTGCATGGAACCGGTCATCTGGGCGATTTCCGCCAGTTGGTGGCGCGCGCCTTTTTCCAGGGTGCCGCTGGCGTGAGCCAGCTCCTGGCCGAGTTGGCCGAGGCCGTGGGAGTCACGGGCGACGCCGTCGATCAGGCCGGTGATCTGGGTCAGAAAGTGATCGAAACGGGTGGCAAGGGAGACATGCACTTTTTCCGGACTGCCCTTGACGGCCTCACCGCTGAACTGCGTGGTGACGGCGAGCATTTTTTCCAGCATTTCCCGGCTTTCTACCGCTTCGGTCTCGCTGTGTACCGCGAGGTAGAGCAGGGCCACCGTCTCCATCACCACGTAGAACGC